>NZ_CAJHBF010000010.1:0-122393 GCF_904846565.1 Psychrobacter sp. CMS30
TACCATACTGTAGTAAAGTATTGATACAACCCGTTGATAGACCAGGATACATCGCCCATGGCCAGTTAGCCGTACCAATCATCTCAGCTTTAATAAGGTTGATTGACATCGGTAAGTTCATACCGCCGTACTCTTCAGGGTACGAGATACCTTGCCAGCCGCCTTCAACGAACTGATCATAAGCTTCTTTAAAGCCTTTTGGCGTGGTAACCACACCATTTTCAAAATGACAGCCTTCTGCATCTGCTGGCTGATAAAGTGGTGCAAGGACGTTTTCGGCAAAATCAGCCATGCCCTGCAAAATCATATCGACCGTTTCAGGGTCAGCGTTTTCGCCATTGTCCAAATCTTTATAATGCGTTTGGAAGTCGAAAACATCATTTATCAAAAACTTGATATCACGCAAAGGTGCTTTGTAAGTTAACATAGTCGCTCTCTTTGGTTATTCGCTATCATAGACGGTCAGCTCAATATGTGAGCCACGGCTTATGTAAACGGTTGTTCAATTATTTGGGGTAAAGGTTGACAAGATTATAGATTGTCATGCAGTTTTATTAAGAACAGCTTATCCATTTAGAGAACCGTTAAGGCGTCCTTGATAAAAATCAGCTGTTGTGGCATTGATGTCAGTATAAATCTTCTATAGCGACAAATATACAACTAATAACTAATGTTCATTATTAGATAATAAAAACAAAACATTTGGTTATATATGTAGAATATTGTTTTGAATGAGCCTTTTTATTTTGAATTGTCTATAACTCGTATAATGGGGTTTAAAGATAGATGATAGTAGCAAAAATATTTAAGAATATGATTTACATGAATGAATAAGATGAATGATGAATGAATAAAAGAAAGCCAATTATGAGCGCATCAAAGCGCAAGGCAACGCCAGCATTTTGGCTAACAGCACTATTTGCTCGCCTCAAAAGCCTCATCGACGGTGAGCTCAATCACTTGCTTACCGTCAACCGTAGCAAGCGCCCGTGGCATATGCCAATTATCGCCGCGATTGCGATTAGCTTTCCGGTATTTGTGGGTGCCTACTTTGACGCCTTACCGTCTGGTATCAAAGCGTCTTTGGGAGCGATGGTTATTTTGAACGTCCCCTTAGTCGGTAAGCTGCCGTATCGCTTGGTGACGGTGATGGCATGGGGCTTTGCAATGTCGTTGTGTTTTGCCCTCGGTTTGATAGCACAGCAAATCCCGCCATTAAAATTGCCGATATTTACCTTGATGGCTTTTGGTATCGTGATTTTTGGGCGTTATTATCGCCAGCCGCCGCCCGCAGGCTTGTTCGTGATGATGGCGGGGGCGATTGCGCTATTTATACCGCTACCTTTAGAAGACATAATGCCCGCCACGGGACTGGTGATGCTCGGTAGTGGTTTTGCCTTAGTGATGTCGCTGCTATATTCGCTGTTTTTATTAGCGACGCGTCCGGCAACCCCAACGCCCACTTATCGTTATGAGCCCGATACCATTACTGAAAGTATTATTGTCGCCGGTTTTGTCAGCTTAGCGTTACTTATCGCCATCACGCTACAATTATCTAATCCGTATTGGGCGGCGGTTAGCTGCTTTTTGATTGTTCAAGGTATCCATTTGCGTACCATGTGGATTAAACAAATCCATCGCTTGCTTGGCACTTTATTAGGTGTTGGGCTGGCAGGTTGGATGCTCTCATGGGGCTTGTCGATATGGGGCGTGGCGCTGGCGATATTGGGCTTGATGCTCTGTATCGAAACCTTGGTCGACCGCCATTATGGCTTAGCGGTGATATTTATCACGCCGCTGACGATATTTATCGCTGAATACGGCAGTGGCTTACCGTTTTCTGAGCAAGCTTATCAAGAAGTCATTTTGGCACGTTTGTTTGATACTATTATTGGTTGCTTGGTCGGCCTAAGCGGCGGGGTAGTGATACATTCTACCAATTTACGGGTGCCAATGCGCCGGATGGAAAATTGGTTACTGGCGCGTTTTGGATAAAGGAATGCTTTTTAAATGACAACATAGACAATTAAAAAGCCGTATGCGCAAGATTCATACGGCTTTTTTAATTGTTACTCTAAATAATTCCAACTAATGCGTTTGTAAAATTTCAGTGACTTTTACCACGTCAATCGGCTTTCCCGTCCAACGCTCAAAACTTAACGCCGCTTGCCCGATAAGCATGCCGTAACCGTCTGATGTTTGTGCGCCGCGCTCGGCAAAATGCTGCAAAAATGGCAAAGCGCGTCCATACATCATATCGTAAGCATAATGACCGTTGAGCTTATCGCTAAGCGGCAGCGTATCGCCAGATAAACCAATCGAGGTGGCATTGATAATGATATCAAAATCACCGCTTAACCCATCAGTAGTACAGGCTTTAATCTGCTGCTGGGCAATCGTCTCACTTGCTGCGCTCAGCTCGTTGACGAGTGTAGTTGCTTTACTTAATGTGCGATTGGCAAGGGTGAGGTTGCTGATACCGGCTTCAATCAATGGCAGTATCACTCCGCGCGCCGCGCCGCCTGCGCCGATAAGCGCCACGCGTGCGCTCTTTAGTGGCCAGTCCAAGCTTTTGATGTGATTAACCAAACCTTGGCCATCAGTATTATCACCATATATGGCCTCAGCTATCGGCGTGCCAGTTTTTAACAGTGCTGTATTGAGCAGTAATGTATTGACTGCGCCAGCGACTTTGGCGTGCTCAGACAAGCCGCCACGCGCCACGCAGCAATCATAAGCAACTTGTTTAAATGGTACCGTCACATTGGCACCGACACCGCCACCTTGAAAAAACGCCTCAATCACCGCCGTAAAACTCGCCGCATCATCAGGACAATACTGACGTTGATAGCCAATCTCGATACCTGCCTGCGCTGCAAATTGCGTATGGATTTCAGGGGATTTACTGTGGGCAATTGGATTGCCGATAACGATAAAATGCTGGGTCATAAAAGGTCCGCTGGCTAGAAGAGGCAAAATAGTGAAAGAGGCAAAACAGTGGCAAAACAGTGACAAAATTAACAGGCGATAATTTATAAAAAATAGATAACCCATTTATCATAAGGGATAACGCTATCTTTGACAAACTTGTGCTGCGCCAATAAATCGTGAAATAAAGAGTGTTTTTACCTCGTGAGGTCTTTAACAAATCTGTACTCTGTGGGAGTGCTATCCGTAACGTAAAGGGTGGTCAAGTGTTAAGCAGTTGGGTAAACTAGGGAGCATTAAGATTTCAGGCTGCCCTAGTTATTGTGGACAAGCCATGATAAAAAAGCCATTGTGAACAAGCCAATGAATTGTAGAAGTGTAAAAGCAAGATAAGAAAATATAAGAATATGAGAAAAAGCCAGTTGCTAAAAAAGCGCGTATCAACAGGTTAATAATAAAACGTATCACGATACAATCTTAACAGACATTGTTCATTATCAGCGGCATCGCTGTCCGCTCGTTAATACCATTTTCAGACCTTTATAAAAGTGTGAGTAAATTGCCCATGTGGAATAATAGCCTACAGACCCTTATGGTCAGTACGATAATGGCAGTTGGCGTGTCTTTGAGCGCCTGTGATAGCAACAAAGAGAGCGTCACAATTGAAGACGCCAGCGCTGAGAAGAGCGAGCAGACCGTCACTGAGACGACTAAAGAAGAAAACACCACCGCGCACGCTGATTTAGATGGCGCAACCGCCCAGCAAGGTACGCCAGTAAAATATGATGTCGCCTCATGGGGCACGGGTAAAGTAAAAACCCTCAACGTCGATGAGCTGAGCGAGATAAAGTCGGCGTTTGGTAAAGTGGTCAGCACCGATGAAAACAGCTTAGATTATGCCAGTAATCCGGCGTCCAAATATCGCTTTATGAAGGCCGATGCGCCGTATTTAGACTTGATTGATTCTGAAAAATATCTCGAACTTGGCTGGTATTTTGCCAATCCGACAGACTCCGATAATGAAAAAAAGCTTAGTAAAAACCATGCCAAAAAATCTTATCAGCTGGCGCGCCAATTGATGGGTGATGAAGGTGGTAAGCTGGTCGCTGATATGCTCAATGGTCAAATCGTCAAAAATAAAGTCATCGGTGGTCAAAAAGTAGAGTTGGCAAAATGCGAGTTTTATAGCTGTATGTTGGTGATTAATAAATCCGCTGCTCAAACCGCTGATAAATAAGCGGGGCTAGCCTTGATGTCGCCCAATAGCTGGATATGCTTACATCCATCAAACGCTATGGCAGATGCTGCAAAGCTCGCCATGTCATTAGACAATCGCGGGCTGGCATATGGCGATGGTTTTTTTACCACTATGGGCGTCATTGATGGACAGATATTGTGGTTGGACTATCATCAACAGCGCCTTATCTCCCATGCGACAGCCTTACAACTGCAGCTGGACAGCGACGCATTGTTAATAATATTAAAGATGCATGCCAAGCAATTACAGCAAGGTATGCTAAAACTGATCGTGACGCGTGCTGCCCAAGAAGTTCGCGGTTATGGTTATACGCTAAATACTGGCGGCAGTGCTTGTGAGGTTTGGCTTAAATCCTCGCCAATGAGTATTGCCACTGCGCAATCGCTGCCTCTGCCTGATGGGCAATCAATTCCGCTACAATCTGCCGCCACCGCCATTTGCTTGTCTTCTCAAATTGCTTGCCTACCGCCACCGCTAGCTGGATTAAAAAGCTTAAATCGTTTGGATAATGTGCTGGCAAGTGGCGAGCTGCACGCTATCAAAGCCAAAGCATTGGAAGACAATATCAAACCAAGCATCGGTGAAGGTCTGTTACGCGATATGAGCGGACACTGGGTTGAGGGAACGATGAGCAATGTGTTCTATCAGCTCTCCGATTCACGCTTGCTAGAATCGCCATCATCAGAGATAAACGATACCGTTAATGCTAATAAAGACAACGTTGAAAAAAATAAGTCTGATAAAGACAGTACAAACTATTTAACCCAAGGTCAATGGTATACGCCGTCGATGGCGCAATCGGGCGTCGCTGGCGTGATGCGACAAGTCATTATCAATGGGTTATCGACTAGCAATAACCCCGTTATCATCAGGTCGTTACAAGATGAGGACTTACCCCATTTAAGCCAGCTGTTCTTTTGCAATGCCCTACGCGGTATTATGCCAATGACCAGCCTGAGGTTATTCTCGGGTGAAGTGGTGGGTTTTGAAGCGATTTAACCGTATTTAAAAATATTAAATTTGGTGTCAATTAAGTTATCAGGATATAAAACAATATCTTCATTACGATACAGTTCTTGCGCTTTTAATAGTGCTTCTTGCTCGTTTTCTGCGCTAATTTCCACGAGGTTACTTAGCGTCTCGACAATCTCTATCTGAAAGACTTTCTCCACTTTCTTATCGCTTTTTATCATCACTATTCCCAATACATGCTTATCAAAGTTTCTTTAGGATTTATATCCGCTAGCTTAGCAAAGGCGCTTAAAAAGAAGTGATCGTCTTTTGTGACAAAGACTTGTGCGCTCAGGCAAATCGATCAATGATATTTTCTCAATCATAAAGGTTCAATAGCGCCTTTTAAAGGGAGAGATATCGATGCAGCCAATTTATGAAGAAAGCAGAATTCCAATACAAATTCGTCGCTTGATGGTTTTTGATGAAATTTGCAAATTAGCAAAAGAACAACCTGACGAAATTATTCATTTATCACGATTTACCCAATTATCGCTCGGCGTTATGTATTTAAAAGACTTTAAGAGATTTATTGCCTTTGGCGGTGTGTTTGAGTATGCAGAAACACAAGAAGAAGTTATCGAGCAACGTATTAAAGTCTTTCCTAACGATGAACCAGTAAGGCGTGCGTTAACAGTCAGTTTAAAGCAGTTTACTAAGCCTGCTCGCACATCATTGCAGCTAGTATGGCATTGGAATAACTATGTTAAAAATAGAATGCACGCTTATGTAGATTATCGAGAAGAGCACTTTTTTAAAATCAATGATGAAATTGATTGGGAGTATCCACCGCATAAGTTTCATGACCGTTTAGTTGCATCGGCACGTTTACCATTATGGGACGATAGGGATGAGTTGATAGCTGATGTCTATCGCGATAAGAAAGGGCAACCGAGAGCTGAGCGTTATAACGAAAAGCGTTTAATATAATTTGCGATAGTGCCCACGACCGGCAAATTCAATAATGCCTTTATCGCGTAATACTTGTAATTGCTGACGGATTTTATCTCTAATATGGTTGTTTTCAGGATGTTTGAGTTTTAATAAGTCAGCAAACGCATAAACCTGATTGAGAGAAAAATTAGCATCGAGTTTATCGATACATTGCCAAACATCCAACGTCCAACCACGTGTCTGCTGTGATTGCTGACGCAGAAATAAGGTTTTTTGAAATTGCTCGGTGACATCATCGCGTGGTATGACTTGCTGGTCTTTGACCAAAAATACTTTTCCCGATTCAGGCACTTTACGCAAATCAATATTGCAGCCGACCCAACCAGCGCGTTTGGCAGTGATGGATAAAGGCTTGCGTTTTATAATCATGTCCGGCTTAAAGAACTGTTTGGGAATGATTAAAAAGTTATTCACGCTCAATGCTTGAGAATACGTTAAAAAGAAAAAGTTTGGATTGTTGTCGCTGTTGATACGTTCAATCATGGTGTCATAAGCGCCATCATTAATAATCTGACTTAATTTTGCCTTTTTACTTTTTAGCTCATATTCCTCACTGCAATGTCCGCAATAAAAATCAGCAACAGGCTTGCCGTTCGTAAATTCAGCCAATGGTTCGGCATTACAATTAGGGCAATAACTTTGCTTAGCGACCCAATCTTCACTGAGCACTCTAATGATTTGGCTTGCTGACTGATAGTTTTTGGCAAGACTTTGATTGAAATTTAGGTTCATAATAAGTTTTCGTGACCAATGGGCAAGCGGGGAAATAACAATAAAAGAGGATGAATATTAAGCCATCACTCTCAAGCCAAATAGTAAGTTAATCGATAAGCTAAGCAAATACCATTGAAAATCACCCAGTTCAGTGCTAAATTCTAGCAAACTTCTGCCTCGCGAGTTGCCATGAGCAAGCCAACCCCTGAAATACCGCCTGAACGTCCTGATGAGCCACCAATAAACGACCATGACGGCACAGCTGATCAGCCTGTCGATACCACAGCGTTGGACAAAAAACCCGTCATTGACGACGTTGCCGCAGAGGAAGTACCGGCGACGGATATCTCGCTCATTAGCGGTGATAATAAACCGCGCCACTATAAAGCCGATAATCCGTCGTTTTTTATGCAGCGTGGCTATCAGGTATTACTGGTGCTTGGGCTGATTGCAGCGTTTTTTTTGGTGATGGTTTATCAGACGCTGTTTGGACGCATTGAGCAGCCGCAGCAGATGGTGACGATTGAGGCGGGTCAGACGTATTATGGGCTACTGCCGCAGTGGCAACAGCAGATACCGCTGTTTTCTGCCAGCGTGGCTAAGCTGTATATCAAATCACAAGTCGATGGTCCGCTGCATGCTGGTATTTACCAATTGCCAGAAAACCCGACCTTTGCTGAAACGCTGCACGTGCTTGGGCAAGGGGTAAAGGCGGCGATGGTCAAAGTACAAATCATCGAAGGCAAAACCTCAAAAGATTTATATCAGGCGCTACGTGATAATAAAGGCATCAAAAAAGAAGTGCTGATTAATGAGAGTGGTAATGATAGAGACAATGCCGGTATTGCGCAGGCCTTGGATTTGGTCGGCATCTTGCCAGATTCGGTGGTCAATAGTAATGACCCTATCGTCAATCACAATCTTGAAGGCTGGTTTGCCCCTGATACTTATTATTATGGTGAAGGGAGCACGGATAAGCAGGTATTGACCGACTTGTATAAGCGCCAGCAGCAAGCATTGACCAAGGCGTGGGAGAATCGTGCCCCTAACTTACCTTATAACAGTCCGTACGAAGCGTTAGTGATGGCGTCGATTATCGAAAAAGAAACCAGTGTGGCAGAAGAGCGTCCTTTGGTATCGGCGGTATTTAATAATCGTTTGAATAAAAGTATGCGCTTGCAGACCGATCCGACCATTATTTATGGTATGGGTAGCCGTTATGAAGGCAATATTCGCCGCAAAGACATCGATGAAAAGACGGCTTATAACACCTATCAAATCGATGGTTTACCGCCTACGCCAATTGCGCTGCCATCTGCTGCCTCTATTGAAGCAACCTTGCATCCTGCCGATAGCGAAGCGTTATATTTTGTGGCAACCGGTAACGGCGGGCACAAATTTACCAATAGCTTAAATGAGCATAACCAAGCGGTCAGAGACTATCTGAGCGTCATGCGTCAAAAGAAAGCACAAACGCCGCCACCGTAATTTAATCGTCTATATTTCCAAAAACCTATCGTGTACTGAGCGTTATGTCGTTATATAGCTATTTATATAACTGCATAACGCTCATCAATGACATAAGGTCATATCATGTCAGCATTGCCAGAAGAAAAATCATCGCAAATAAACGCGTCTAACCATTCTATTAATACAGCGTCTACTAATACAGCGTCCATTCAAGGGCGCTTTATTAGCTTTGAAGGTACTGAAGGCGTTGGCAAGACCACCGCTATCGAGCAGCTTTGCAATCGGCTACAAGTAAAGGGCATCGACTATCTGCGTACCCGTGAGCCGGGCGGTAGTCCGTTTGCTGAGCAATTACGTGCTATTTTGCTAGACCCGAATACCACGATTAATGATGATACCGAGCTGCTACTTATGTTTGCGGCGCGCTGTGACCATTTGCAGCAAGTGATTTTACCAGCCCTGCAACGCGGTACTTGGGTGATATGTGACCGCTTTACTGATTCGACCGTTGCCTACCAAGGTTTTGGGCGTGCTCATGGTGATAGCGCTGTGCGCGCTAAAATTGAGTCGCTTATCCGTCAGTTTGTCGTACAGTTACCAGAGCTAACCTTGTGGCTAGATTTGCCGATATTAGAAGGCATGGTGCGCGCCAATAAACGTAGCGCTGCTGACCGTTTTGAGCAGCAAGCGACGGAGTTTTTCACTAGAGTGCATCAAGGTTTTAGCGTCCTTGCCAGCGAACAGCCTGAGCGTATCCAGCGTATTGATGCGTCAGGTAGCGCCGAGGAAGTCAGTCAACGTATCTGGCAAACCGTTCAGGAAAAATTTGCGCTAAGCTAACGCTGTTTTAAAGCTAGCAGATTAATGCTATTTAGCATTATTATTTTTAGCCTAAAGCAATTAAGCAAAAAGCCCCAACTCAGCAGTTGGGGCTTTGATAGTTTATGGGAAGGTTTTTCAAAACTGCGCTAGTCTTTATTTATATCAATGCTATCAATGCTATCAATGTTATCGCCACTGGAGTCGGGTAAACGATTGGGGTCAAGCGCACCTTTTTTGGTTTTCGGTGCGCTGCCATTACCATTGGTATTGCTAGAGGTTTTAGTTTTCGAAGTGGCGGTCGAATTATCCGACATGACACCTTTAGTTTTATGAGCATTGGTAACGTTAGTAGAATTAGCAGCGCCAGTAGCATCAGAATCTGCCGTTTGAGTCTCTGCTTTTTTAGCATTAACCTCTAATGCTTGAGTTTTATTAGGCGTATGCGTAACAGTATCGGATGGATTTTCTTGCGCAGCTTTTATATCAGTATCCTTTGTTACCTCATTATCTACTTCTTTCACCGTGGTTAATGTAGATTCCGGCAGCGTAGTGTCATTACTAGCATCCGTAAGCTCTGTTTCTTGACGCTTTTCAGGCGCTTTCGAGCTCGACTCAAAGCTGGCATCTGCCGCTGCGCGTGCTTGTTCTTGTTTCGGTGTTACGTCGACCGGTTTTGGCTGTACTTCATCATCGACGACCAATGAAATCAGCTTACGATCACGTGGTACGGTGCCATCAAAATTATCGGTAATCACGTGTAGCTTACCTTCTTTGTCGACGGTATAAAGCGGTACGAATTGCTTATTATCGGCTTTATATTGCTCAAAACTATAGCTGTCCGTGATATTAGTGATTTTAATACGCGCTTTTTTCGACAGCATACTGGCAAGCTTGGTATAAGTGACGTCTTTGCCAAATAACCACTGCGAATGAAAGTTGCCTTGCTTATCATCGCGCTCACTTTTGACTTTTTCATCACTGAATTTAAGGCGATACAGTTTGCGCTCGCCGAACTCATGACGATAGTGAATCTCGGACAAGGTATTCATCTCTTTATCCATACTCATGGCAAACAGGCGCCCAATACCGATAAGGTCTAAGTGATGGTCGGCATGGTCAGAGATGGGATTGCCAAAGTAGGTACGCAGACCGCTCATGCGCGCGCGGGCAATATTGGTGTAGTTATTATGAGCAACGATGACATCAAAACCTTGGTCTTTTAAAGACGTTGCCACCAATAAAGCGATAGGGTTGGAGCCAACGACCAAGATACCGTTGGTTTCAGGCTCACGTACGCCCAAGAAATTCCCAACCATTTTTGCGCCTAAGCCCTGAATCATTACCGTACCAATAATGACGAGGAAGACCAAAGGTACTAGCAGCTCAACGCCTTGGATATCATACTCTTGCAAGCGAATAGCAAATAAGGATGAGATAGCAGCGGCAACGATACCGCGTGGGCCAATCCAGCTAATCATCAGCTTTTCATTGGTTTTTAGATTGGAGCCAATAGACGACGCCCATACTGATAAAGGACGCGCGACAAACATCACAATGGCGAGTAGTACCAGTCCAGCAAAGCCAACGCTTAGCAGACTTTCAAGCTCAACGCGGGCAGCAAGAATGATAAATAATACCGATACCAATAATATGGTCAGCGATTCATTAAACTCTAAAATCGTTTCACGTGGGAATTTTGGCCAGTTAGCCAGCGCCACCCCAAGTACGGTGACCGTTAATAAGCCAGACTCGTGTTCTAAGTGGTTGGAGATAGAAAACAGTAGCAGCACAAAGGCAAGGGTAAAGACATTGCGCAAAAACTCAGGAATCATATGGCGGCGCATTAAAAATGCCAATGCCCACGCGCCCGCTAAGCCCATCGCTACTGCCAAGACCACAATTTTAGCAAACAGCAAGATACTACTGGCTTCACCGCCTGAGATGATATATTCATAGACCAATACCACCGCAATCGCGCCGATAGGGTCGATGATGATACCTTCCCATTTCAAAATGTTAGAAATGGTTTTATTGGGGCGCACACTGCGCAGTAACGGCATAATAACCGTTGGGCCAGTCACACAGACCAGCGCACCGAATAGTAAAGCAATCAAAGGGTCGACATCAAACAACAGGTAAGTCGATAGCGCCACAATCGCAATGGTAATAAGTACACCGACCGACACCAGCATCTGTACCACAGAGCCGTGCTGTTTAATCTCATCAAACTCTAAAGTCAGCGAGCCTTCAAATAAAATAATCGCCACGCCCAACGAGATAAAAGGGAACATCAGCTCACCGAGCACCAAATCAGGGTCAAAAGCGCCCAATATTGGGCCAACAATAATACCAATTAGTAATAAAAACAAAATGGACGGTTGCTTTAAATACCAAGCCAACCATTGGGCGGCGATGCCAAGCCCAACCACGCCGGATAACAATAGGGCGGTATCCATAAATTAATCCTTTTATAATCTTGTCATATTTTATATCTATTAAGAGGCGTGCCACAGACTATAGACGCTGCTGTCATAAGCTGTGGCAAAATTCGCCTTCATGAGCTGTCGCATATAAATCAAAGCATCAATCAGTAACGTCAATGGCAGCATGAGCCATAGCATTGCTCAAAACAAAGTGAGATATGATATATATACGATATCGCAGTAAAGACAAAAGCTTTCCCAGATTAGTAAGCATAATCTAAAAAAGCAAAAGATGAAAAATAAGGTGATGATAGCCAATCTAATAACCTAACGACCTACAAAAATTAACTTTTGTTTGCCATATAAATTATTTGGCTTGTTATCATAACATGGTTTTATTTTATGTATTTCGAGGCTCTTTTTTCTGAGCGCTCTGAGCGGCTTTACTATCTGCCCATAAAGCTTTATCAAAGCAGCTACTAAGCGCATGTTATAAATAAGGCAGGCTTGCGTTATTTTTTAGCATTGCTAGCATATAGTGGATTCACTTTAAAACAGAAGTAGGTAATGACATTGACCATCCTTATGAGAGAAAAGAGAAAGTTTTATACCATAAGTCTAAAATGGACTGTAAACTAACAAACAGTCTACTTTGCAAGCTTGCATTATTAAAAGTTGATGATAAAAACCTGCGATAAAAGCATTCAGTAAATTTTTAATCTAAAAATATAAAGACCATTTCTTTAGATTTTAGTGAATAAGCAAGCTAAGCCATAGTTATTAGAATAAATAAATTAGTACGATACCTTGATGAGATACGCCAAAATTATGCTTAATAACGGTCCTATTTAAACCGTTTATAACAATTAGTTTATAACGACTATAAGACCCATTATATGGAGGGTAACATGCCTAAAAATATGCCTATCAATATGTCTAAAGTACCGAATACGCGCAATTTGACGCGTTGGTTACAACAGAGCACGTTGGCACTTGCCGTAGCCACTACCATGGTTGCGGGTATCAATATAGCTACCGTACCGAATGCTGAAGCTGCCGTTACCACCGCAGATTTTTCGGGTTTGGTTCAGCAAGTTACCCCAGCGGTAGCGCGCGTAAATGTGACCAAAACCGTTAGTGAGGCTGAGCTTGCCAAAGCGCAGACCGCTGAGCTGCTGCGTAAATTCTTTGGTGATCGTTTGCGTATTCCTGATCAAGCAGCGACGCCAGCGATTGAGCATGCTTATGGCACGGCATTTTTTGTCACCGCTGATGGTTATATGCTGACCAACCATCATGTGGTGGCGGGCGCGGACAAAATCAGCGTCACGCTTAATGACCGAACCGAGCTTGATGCGACTTTAGTAGGCAGTGATGAGCGCTCTGATGTGGCAGTATTAAAGGTCACGGGTCGTCAGTTCCCTTCGTTGCCAATCGGTGATTCCAATGCTTTAAAAGTGGGCGAGCCGGTATTGGCAATTGGGTCGCCTTTTGGTTTTGATTATTCGGCATCGGCGGGTATTGTTAGTGCCAAGTCCCGTAATTTTTCGCGTGAGACCAGCGTGCCCTTTATCCAAACTGACGTTGCCTTGAACCCTGGAAATTCAGGTGGTCCGTTATTTAATCAGCGCGGCGAAGTGATTGGCATTAACTCGCGTATTTTTAGTGGTACAGGCGGTTATATGGGGCTGTCATTTTCCATCCCGATTGATGCGGCGATGGATATTTATGAGCAGCTAAAAAATAATGGTGAGGTCGCACGCGCTTATTTGGGTATTTATCCCCAAGATATTGACCGTAATTTAGCTGAAGCCTATAACTTGGCGCGTCCACAAGGGGCGTTATTGACACGCGTGTCACCAGATTCGCCAGCGCAAAAGGCTGGGCTAAAATCAGGTGACATTATTTTAAAATATAATGATATCCAAATTGTGGAAGCATCAGACTTATTAAATTTGATTAATCGGGCCCGGCCTAATGATACATTTCGCGTCCAGATTCAGCGCGATGGTAAGCAATCTATCGTAACAGGCAAGCTCAGTAACGCTTCAAACGATATCCAGTCACAAAGTTCTGCTCAGCAAACTAACGGCATAAGCTTAGGGTTAGCGCTGCGCAACTTAACGCCAGAGGAGCAAAGAGAGCTGGCGTCTGATAATAAGACGGGTGTATTGGTCACCGCTATTGAGCCGACAGGATTGGCAGCACGCTCGGGCATATTGGCCGGCGACGTTATCACTAACTTGCATCAAAAACCTATTAAAACGGTCAACGATTTTTCTAGCGCCGTTTCATTATTACCCAAAAAAGGGGTGGTGACGCTTGAGATGATGCGTCAAGGTATTCCGGGTATTATCGGTTTGCGGATTGAGTAGAAAATACAGAGTAGAGAAGCTGAGCTATTAGAATCATAGATGATGATTAAGATAAATAATAACGCGATAATTGGCTTGCTTGTATCGCCCGACCATCGATGTGTTGACGATTCGTTAAAATACCGGAAAAGGTTTTATCGCTAATCAGTAATTACGCTACACTAACTGTTTAGTTTTCAGGCTAGGCTTGAGTCCCAAATAATGTCAAGCTTACATTGAAATCCTCTCGATGTTTGCTGCAAAATTGGCATCATAAAGTAGCGCTTAGCCTCTCAATGGACAGGCGATTTTTTGCTTTATAAAGAGCTTAGAGGTTAATTGATTGATAGCGATAGAGCCAAAATATGCTACACTAACAGGCGTTTTTATGGCTAAGCATCAATCAGATTGGCAGCAGATAAAAATAGCGTTCATGACGTTATTATAAATCATGAATATCACCATCAAGCAAGGTATGACCTTTAACGTTATTTTCAATAAACATACATCATTATGCATTTGTGTTTATGACGATTATCTTTATCAGGGCACTTGCACACGACTTATCATGTGATAGCTTTAATAAAAGCTAGGATAATACAGTAAGGCACGGTTATGAGCACAGCATACGACGATATCAAAACCCGACTACAAGGCTCAATGGTAGCCTTGGTAACGCCCATGCATCCTGACGGCACGGTCGATTATAAACGTCTGGCAGACCTCATAGATTGGCAGATTGAGCAGGGCACGCATTGCCTTGTTGCTGTCGGTACCACTGGTGAATCAGCGACTTTGTCGATGCAAGAGCACAGCGATGTGATTCGCTATTTTGTGCAGCATGTCAAAGGTCGCGTCCCGGTGATTGCAGGTACTGGTGCCAATAACACCACTGAAGCCATTAAGCTGACCCAAGATGCAGCGGATGCGGGCGCAGACTGTGCGCTATTGGTTGCTCCTTATTATAATAAGCCGCCACAAGAAGGCTTGTTTCAGCATTATAAAGCCATCGCTGAAGCGGTAAAAATACCGCAGATGCTTTATAACGTACCGGGTCGTACCGTTGTTGATATTGCTCAAGAAACGGTTGAACGCCTTGCTGATATTGATAACATCGTCGCTATTAAAGACGCCACAGGTTCTACGATTCGCGGCGAGCAATTAATCAAAGCGGTCGGTGACAGGATGGTGGTGCTATCTGGTGATGATGGTACTGCCCTTGAATTGATGAAATTGGGTGGTAAAGGCAATATTTCAGTGACTGCCAACGTTGCCCCAAAAGCCATGAGCGAGACCTTTAGTGCGGGTTTACGCGGTGATTTTGATGCCGCTCATAAAGTCCATGACGTGGTAAAACATCTACACCGCGACCTATTTATCGAGTCAAGTCCTATCCCTGCCAAATATGCTCTACATAAAATGGGCATGATAGATACAGGTATTCGTCTACCATTGGTATGGTTGGCTGAAAAGCACCATGCAACGATTGATGAAGCCTTGATTCGTGCCAACTTACTCTAGATTTTTGGTAATTCAGTAAAATGTCGCTTATAGCTTAGCAAGAGTCTATTAAGTATTTTAACTATAAGCGCATTACCCAAATACGCACCAAATAAGCAATAACGGCTAACTCAGAGAGATAATATGATGACAGTATCATCAACCCCTGCAAAGATATTCCCGGCGCTGCTAACGGTAGTTTTGGGTAGTACGTTGGTATTGAGCGGTTGCCAAGCGACAAAAGAAGTGTTTGGCAAGCGTGATAACGGTAGTCTTGAGTATCAGCAAAGCAAAAAACTGGCGCCGCTACAGCTACCGGCTGAGCAAGAAACCGCACCATTTGTGCCGTTATACCCAACCCCTAGTGCGGGCACAAATACGCTAAAGTTGCAAAACGAGTCAGGTAAGCAGTATCAATTGCCGAAACCTCAGCGTGCGGTTGCCGTTATCCAAGTTTCAGAATAAACCCTTTTTTATCCCTATCTGTACCGCTGGTTTTTTATTATGGTTAAGCATTTTTTCTTAACACCTTAATATAAAGCGCTTAGCGGTCGCTGCGCGTTTTTACCACATAAGCTTGAACGAACAGGAACTCCCCTCATGCAAAAGCAAGAACTGCTGTATAAAGGCAAAGCCAAATCTGTTTATGAAACAGAAGACAACGATCTGCTGATTTTACATTTCCGTGACGATACCTCAGCGCTTGATGGTAAGCGTATCGAGCAGCTCGCCCGTAAAGGCGTGGTGAACAACCGCTTTAACGCCTTTATCATGCAAAAGCTGGCTGATGCTGGTATCGAAACCCATTTCGAAAAGCAATTATCAGATGATGAAGTGCTGGTTAAGCGCTTAGAGATGATTCCAGTTGAATGTGTGGTACGTAATTTTGCCGCTGGCAGTCTAGTGCGTCGTCTAGGTCTAGAAGAAGGTCAAGCTTTAACGCCGCCTACTTATGAGCTGTTCTATAAAGATGATGCGCTTGGTGATCCGATGGTCAATGAGTCAATCTCTATCTCTCTTGATTGGGCTAATGAAGAACAATTGGCGAAGATGAAAGAGCTGAGCCATCAAGTAAATGAAGTATTAAAAACTCTGTTTGATGCTGGTGATTTGATACTGGTAGATTTTAAACTTGAATTTGGCGTATTCCATGACCGTATCGTTTTAGGCGATGAGTTCTCGCCTGATGGTTGCCGTATCTGGGACAAAGCTACCAAGAAAAAACTGGATAAAGACCGTTTCCGCCAGTCGTTGGGTGACGTGATTGAAGGTTATGAAGAAGTGGCAAAACGTATTGGCGTGCCATTAAACTAAATATATCCAACCCTTCAATATTTAAGTAATAAAAAACTGAGCCATGCGCTCAGTTTTTTTATGGGGATAATCATTTTAAAAATGGTTATGTTAAAGACAGCTATATTATTTGTCTTTACGCACTTCTTTGATTTTTTTCGCTGCCAGCTCCATCGCATCTGCGGCTTTATCAGCTAATGAGCCGACTACCTCTTTAGCTTTAGTTGTCGCAGTGTCTTTTAAAGAGGACTCTTTATCGTCTTTAGATTTAGAGTCATTGTTTTTACTGTCTTTATCTTCCTTATCAGAAGCGTCTTTATCTTTACTATTGTCTTTGTCTGATGATTTATCGTCTTTATTACCATTCTTATCTGACGTTTTATCATCTTTGCTGTCTTTGCTGTCTTTGCTGTCTTTGCTGTCTTTGCTGTCTTTGCTGTCTTTGCTGTCTTTGCTGTCTTTGCTGTCTTTGCTGTCTTTGCTGTCTTTGCTGTCTTTGCTGTCTTTGCTGTCTGATTGATTGTTCTGTTTATCGTTTTTGCTATTAGCATCTTTATTAGCGTTGTTGTCTTTAGATTCATTAGCAGCATCGTTATTTTTCATCGCTGCGTTCTGATCCGTGTCCTTTTCATTGTTATTCTGCTGCTTATTATTGTGCTTATTATCACTCGCATTAGAGTTACTCATTGTTATATCCTTTTGATTATGTATTTTAGTATTGGATGTTTTTAATCTTGAATAGCGAGAGTCAAGATTACTATTAGAATGAGTTAACTGTCTGTATAGCATCAGTTGCAATAGGTAATAGCGTCTATCACCTAACGTCTTTCGGTAAGTTTTTATGCTAAATTTATATCGTTAATATAAAAATACCGTTATAAATCAAAAGGTCATCATTGATGCGAGCACCTAAGCAATCCGATATTCAATCCATAATTTTAGAACCTGTATGGTTTAGTCGTCCAACCTGTGTGGTCGCGGCTGACTTGATTGGTAAGGTTTTATTTCGACAGCTAACCGATAGTGACGGCAAGCAAAAAATCCTGCGCATGCGTATCTCGGAAACTGAAGCCTACATTGGAGAGGGTGATGCCGCCTGTCATGCGCACGCCGGTACGCGTACTGCACGGACTGAGATCATGTATAGCCAAGGCGGCGTGTTTTACGTTTATCTGACTTACGGTATCCATCATATGCTTAATTTAGTAAGTGGGCCGGCAGAGTCACCAGAAGCGGTGTTGATACGGGCAGGCTTTTTCACAGAGGATAGTGAGCGCTTGCTTGACGAGCAATTACTTAGCGCAGATAAAATATTAAATCCTCTAAAAGAAATAAAACAATTGGCCGGTCCCGGCAAGTTGACCAAACACTTGCAAATCAACCGTGATTTATACGGCGAACCCATTACACCTGCGTCAGGAGTTTGGATTGAAGATGATGGCTGTCAGCCGCCAATATCACTGCGTCCACGGATTGGGATTGATTATGCAGGCGAGGCAAAAGATTGGTTATTGCGCTATATCTGGACCGACCATCCTTCATTGTCTAAAAAATAGTAAGTTTATAGCTGATAGTAATTTTTCTAAATAGGCTCAAAGGAAGTAATCTATGTATAAATTAACCGTTTTTATTCCAGATACGGCGTTAGAGCCAGTAAAATCCGCCTTATTTGCGGCGGGTGCTGGCAAGATTGGCAATTATAAACAATGCTGCTGGCAAGTGCAGGGGAGCGGGCAGTTTATGCCACTGGCAGGCAGTCAGCCAAATATTGGGGCGCAAGATAAACTTGAAACCGTTGATGAGTGGCGGGTAGAGATGGTCGTTGCTACTGCTCGTATTAAGGCAGTTATCGAGGCATTAAAGCAGGCGCATCCTTATGAGACGCCTGCGTATGATGTGATTGAGGTATTAGACTTTTAACACCTGTTGTCAATCTTCTTTGATTTTAATCACGTTATAGCTCGGATAGCCAAGCTCGATTTTATAGTCTTCACTGCCGCGTCGGGCTTTTACTTTTATTTTACTGTCGCCTTTTTTATATTTGACGTCTTTGACTCGGTAACCCATGCTACTGACTTTATTAGCCGCACGTTGCTCGATAGCAGGCTGATAAAGCTCTTTATCAATGGATTTGATGTTTTTTTTGTGTTTCTTGTAGACCTTGGTGTCTTTATAAATGTCCTCGTAAAGGTCGCCATAAGCATTATAGCCAGGTGCGGTGACACAGCCTGTCGTGATGGCTAATAACGCGGCAATCGTACTACTCGCAGCGGTGGTTTTTAATAAAGTAAATTTTTTCATAATATCCTCTTATGATGTTAAAGGCGTTAGCAGTGATGCTAAGCAAAATTGGGCTATATAAAATCTTGCCATAAAAATCATGTTATCAAAAGCTATGTTATCAAAAGTCGTGCTATAAAAAGCCATGCTATAAAAAGCCATGCTATAAAAAATGGTCACATAAACCAAGGGCTGGCTTATGTGACCAAAGGCACCAAGTAGTCAACGATGCCAAAATCTTTAGCTAATGTATTTACTGCTTAAAACATTTCTTGCAAAAGTTTATACAGCTTGAATACTAATCTTTCTCAACCTTGATGACATTTAAGTTTGGATAGCCAAGTAAAATTTCATATTCTTGCGAACCACGCTTGGCTTCAATCTCAAACACGCCGCGGCCGTTCTTTTCTTCCAGCTCAATATCTTCGACGCGGTAACCCATCGACCTTACCTTGTTAATAGCACGTTGTTTAATGGCTGGATAGCGCGAATCTCTTTTGATGCTGTTTTCAATATCATCGTTTTTATAATGCTTTTTATTTTTATATTTGCCATTATTTTTATATTTGTCTTTCTTATAGTCGTTTTT
This sequence comes from Psychrobacter sp. CMS30, assembly GCF_904846565.1. Taxonomy (NCBI): domain Bacteria; kingdom Pseudomonadati; phylum Pseudomonadota; class Gammaproteobacteria; order Moraxellales; family Moraxellaceae; genus Psychrobacter; species Psychrobacter sp. CMS30. The sequence continues at coordinate 19,597 of NZ_CAJHBF010000010.1, forward strand.
ATCATATTTATCATCTTGCCAGATGCTAGTAGAGGCTCTTTTATTTGAGCTAATGAGTCTTAAGTCAGGATAGGTATATTTCAGCTCATAAGTTTGATTGTTCTTTCTAGCAATGGCAGTGATGGCTCGATTGCCACGATAGTTATCAGCACGGATATCCATAACCTGATAGCCTTTGCGGCGTAGGTCATTGCGCAGGGTTTGGTTAACACGCTTATAGTCAACATTGCCATAATCGCTGTTACCGCCATATATTGGGTAATCTTCGTAACCTGGACCGACAACGGCACAACCGGCAACTGTCCCTAACATCGTCAGCGCCAGACCGGCAGATATTGCTGTCTTAAATGAGAAAGCGGGTAGAATTTTCACGATAAAATCTCCTTTGTTATAGCATATCTGAGTAAGGCACTGTTATTAATAAGCCTTATCTTAATCCAACTCATACTTGTCATACTGGTATTTATCAGGCTTAAATGTCTAATAGTGACTGGTTATATGTCTGTTATATATAAAGAGTTCAAGATTCTATAAAAAGTTATAAAGCAAAGGATTACGGAGCAACATTCTTATAGAATCGATATTTGTCTCTTAATCTTGAAATATTTTCTTACATACACATAGTAAGACTTAAAACTCATTAATACGTGTCTTTGGTGTTAATAAGTTGTAAATTTTGCAAATATTTGCGTAAGCATTCGACACTTTAGGTGACTAAGGTGTTGCTAACGTTAGCAAACGTCGATAACACTTTTAGTATTTAAATAGTTTATAGAAAACCATCAAATATATTATTTAACGATAATAATATTATTATCAATAACTTGGCTGATATTACCGGTCATTTTTATAACTGACGTAAGCATATGCTTACACGCAATGACGCTTACGCGACTTAACAGCAGCCTTATAATTTGACACTATACACACACGGCATAAGGGAATGTGACTCAAGGATTGAGTTGACCGTATTAAGGATAATAGTTCGATTTGCTGGCATCAGGATGATAATAGCAATTGGAATAAGGACACATGACCCGTGTTGCAGGCAGATAATGCCAATAGTAGTGTGAAGAAATGGGCAGGATGCCCGGCTATCACAATATACTCAATATCCTGCAAGGATGCAGTGATTAGAGTGGTGATGGGTAACAAGGATCGTTAACAATAAAACCGCATAACAATTAATTGCTATGCGGTTTTATCGTGTCTGGGTATTAATTATTTTACACTGTTTGTTTTTTATTCAAAACTGCCATGAAAGCTAGCAAGCCTTCTATATATTGACAGTGCTATGTATCGACTACTATGTTTATCGATATAGATAAGTAACTATCAAAGAATAACGAACAATAAAAAACCGCATCATAATCAATGCGGTTTTTTTAATTAGTTACTTACTTATAAAGATCTGTATTTACGACAAGGTCTTATAAGAGTAATTATTAATTAGTATTTGTTTTCATTGCGCCATGTATCAACTTCGCGCTCAGCGTCATCTTTGCTATGACCATAACGCTCTTGGACTTTACCCACAAGCTTATCACGGCTACCTTCGATATGTAGTAAGTCATCATCAGTCAGGTCAGCCCACTTCTGCTTCACTGTACCTTTCATCTGATTCCAATCACCTTTTAGGGTATGTTCATTCATTGTGATATTCCTTATTCTCGTTATTGCGTCTTGATAAAGCTGTTATAAAAGTTGAATCAACAGTTTGTATGACGCTTTAGTATGTAGATTATTATTTATGATTCTTATGACACTTTCAGTACTGCGTTTCAGTACTCTACAATTAGCCAGTGGCTAACTTGTGCTACCAATATATGAATTTCAGCGAGCCTTGTCTGTATGGCCAATGTTTGCAGTGTTACTCAATTATGATAAAAACCACCACTATGTTATGGGCCGCATAGTTGTGTAAGAGATGGGGCGTTTTCTCAGCATGATAGGTAAATATTGACTATTAATAATCCTTTGCTTCAGTATTTAAACCTGTCTGAGTATTTAAATATAGACTTATTGTTTAAATGGCTATAGCCTTATAGTTGAAATAATAAATACGTTATACGATTGATTCATCTACGGTAGATTGACAGTGAATGCACTTAAGGTAGTAAGTTCTACAAAAGCAGAATCGAAGCGTGATTTGGCAAAAGCAAAGACGCGCCATGCGCTGTTAAAAAGTGCCTTGCAGTTATATAGCTTGGAAGGCGCTTGTGGCATGAGCATGAACAAAATCGCCAAAGGTGCGGGTATTGCTCAGCCAAGTTTTTATAATCACTTTGATAGCTTAGAGGCGTTGCAGCAGGAGTTAGGCGCGCAGCTGAAAGACAATTATTTATCACCGATGCGTATGGCGTGGGAAGATATGCTTAAAGACTATGCAATGCTGTCTAAAGAGGCGTTTAATCAACGTTGTCAGCATTGCTTAACCATGATTTTTGATGCGGCCTTTCAGAATATCGCTTTATTTCAACGTTTAATGGAAGACAGTCTGCGCTTTGATTCAAAAGTAGTGAATAAGGGCTTGGGAAGTCTAATCACAGAGATACGCGAGGAGTGGACCAAGATATTTATACAGGGTTTGCAGTCAGCCGAGTGTTCTTTTGAGGCGTTTGACGTTCATCTCTGCGTTGATATCGCTGCCGCCCAAGTACATGAGTTGATATTAGGTTGTCATCAACAGCGCTATTCACAGCATCAGGCGATTGAGATGTTGTGCAAAAACTTTGATGGACTTTTTAACAGTTTTTTCACCAAAGATAGGCACAGAGTGGAAGGTTAGTTATTGAGCTTATCAATGCTTAACTTTGGCTAACGCTCAATATTTTTAAGATGAGTAAATTTACTACCTTTATTAAACGTATAAAATGGAATTTATATAGTGAAAGCTATAGTAAAAAATAACAGGGAGCGCGACCATGGCTAGTGAACAAACCAAGACGAATGAACAAACACATTTGAGAACCTGCAATTTATGCGAAGCGATGTGCGGTATCGTCATCCAGCACGATGGTGAAAAAGTGCTATCGATTAAAGGCGATAAAGACGACCCATTCTCCAAGGGTTATATTTGTCCAAAAGCAACTGCTTTACAAGATTTGCATGAAGACAGTGATCGCCTGCGTCATCCCGTTGAGAGAACCGCTAACGGTTGGAAGGAGATTAGCTGGTCTGAAGCTCTCGATAAAGTGGCGGCGGGTATTCAGTCGGTACAGAAAAAACATGGTCAAAATGCTTTCGGTATTTATCTAGGTAATCCCAACGTCCATAATTTGGGCGGCATGTTAACGATTAAGCATTTATTAAGCAGTATAAAGACGCGCAGTCGTTTTTCTGCGACTTCCATCGACCAATTGCCGCACCATATTGTCAGTATGCATCTGTTTGGGCATATGCTGCGTATCCCTGTGCCTGACGTCAATCGTACTCAGTATATGCTTATCATCGGTGGTAATCCGCTAGCGTCTAACGGCAGTATTATGACCGCGCCAAATATGCGCCAAAAGCTAAAAGATATCAAAGCCCGCGATGGCAAGGTAGTAGTCATCGACCCAAGGCGCACCGAAACGGCAGATATTGCGAGCGAGCATCATTTTATTCGTCCAGCGACGGATGTCTTACTCTTGCTTGCCATGCTTAATGAAATCTATCTCCAAGGTTATGCAGACAAAGCGCGCGCTAAAAATAATAGAGCGGCGGCGCTCGCGCCAGAGATTGAACGCATTGCAGACTTTGCCAAAGATTATAGCGCCGAATCCGTAGCTGATATTACCGGCATTGCGGCAAGCGAGATTAAACGACTGGTGAAAGAGTTTTGTGAAGCCGAAAGCTCGGTCTGTTATGGGCGCATGGGTGTCTCGGTGCAAGAGTTTGGCTTATTAAGTCAGTATCTGATTATGGTGATTAATATTGTCACAGGGCGCTTGGATGAAGTGGGTGGCTTGATGTTCCCCAATCCTGCGGTCGATGTGGTCAATAACTCAGGCCCAGGTTATTTAGGTAAACGCCATAGTCGCGTGAGTAACTTGCCTGATTTTAATGGTGATTATCCTGTCGTGGCGATGGCGGATGAGATGTTGGTAGAAGGCGCGGGGCAGTTAACAGGCTTTATGACGGTCGCTGGCAATCCTGTACTCAGCACGCCAAATGGTGAAAAGTTAGATACGGCTTTTGCCAACTTGGATTTTATGGTTGCGATTGATTACTTTGTGACAGAAACCAGTCGTCATGCCCATATCATTTTGCCACCCGTCTCGCCACTAGAGCGTGACCATTATGACGTCACCTTTAATAATTTTGCCGTCCATAACGTGGCTAAGTATTCAAAAGCATTGTTTGCTAAGAAAAAAAGTGCCAAACATGATTGGCAAATTTATCTAGAGCTGGCAAAACGTCTAGATAGAAAAGCAGCGCTTGCAACCAAAATTGAGCGCCGAATAGTCAGGACATTAGGACCGAAATTTATGCTTGATCAAGGATTAAGACGTGGACCTTATGCTGGCATGACATTGAATAAACTTAAGAAAAATCCGCACGGCCTTGACTTAGGGCCTTTGAAAAGGATGCTACCGCAAGCATTAAAGCATAAAGACAAGCAGATTCATCTTAATATTGATTTTTATCAAGCCGATTTAGAGCGGGTACGGGAGATGATGCAGAACTATGACGATAAGCAGGTGTTGTTAATCGGTCGTCGCCATGTCCGTAGTAATAATTCGTGGCTGCACAATAGCTATCGTTTGGTAAAAGGTAAGCCGCGCTGCACGCTTATGTTGCATCCTGAAACGGCCAAAGAATACGGTATTGAAGATGGTCAAACCGTAAAAGTTACCTCGCGCGTCGGTAGCGTGATTATTACCGCAGAAGTCACGGATGAGCTGATGCCAAAAGTGGTGAGTATCCCGCATGGCTGGGGTCATGGGCGTAAAGGCGTGAAGCAAAAGATTGCGCAAGCGCATGCCGGTGTCAGTGTCAATGATTTGACGGACGATACCTTAATCGATCAGTTAAGTGGTAATGCAGCGGTCAATGGCGTACCTGTGCAATTAGAAGCAATTCCGCTAGAAGTGGCTAATTTGGAGATTACCGATTCAAGCGTTGATTCTGACGTTAATGCCGATATTAAGTCAGGAAGCGCTGCATAAAATAGCTCTAAAAAGTCTTTAATATAAATAAAAAGGCACTCATAAAAGTGCCTTTTTTTACGTTCCTAACTTTTACGTTTCTTATTTTTACGTTCTTAAGCCAACAAAATCAAAGTCGACTGGCGGCGTCTCACCCTGTATCAATAAGCTGAGAGCCTTTGCCGAGCCGCAAGCATGGGTCCAACCAAGCGTACCATGACCGGTATTGAGCCATAAATTATCAAAACTAGCATTGGCATCATGACTACCGTGACGGACGTGACCGCTATGCGCGCGTCCTATTAACGGTACATTTGATGGGGTCATCGGGCGCAGTCCCGTCCAATATTGCACAGAATCAGCAATGATACCTTTGGGGAATAACTGCTGTACACGGCGCGTGATAGCTGCACAGCGGGTGCTATTTAAATCTAAATTGTAGCCGTTAAACTCTGCCGTGCCGGCAACCCGTAATTTATCGCCAAGGCGTGAGGTTACCAGCTTAAACTCATCATCAATGAGACTAACGAAAGGTGCTAAATGCGGCGCACGCGGATTGATTTGATAAGTAGCCGAATAGCCTTTGGCAGGGAAAATTGGCAGATGAATATTAAGTGGCTTCATGAGTGATACGCTATAGCTGCCAAGTGCTAGTACATGGCTGTCGGCGCTAAAAGTCTGCGCGTTCTCACCCTTGGGTCGAATAGTCATACTATGCACATGCGGGCGAGCAGAATTGACGTCAGCATTTAACGCCAAAATGTCGGTATCGTATAAGAACTGCACGCCAGCATCGATGCAGCGCTCAGCCAAACGTTGGGTAAATAAATGGGCATTACCCGATTCATCACGGCTGGTATAAGTTGCGCCTTTGAGCTTATGAGCAATAGGATAAAGCGCAGGCTCGAGGCTAACCGCGTTATTAATATCAATGATATGACGCTCACAGCCGAGCTCTTGCATACGTGCTGTTGGCGCAATGGCGGCATCAAATTCAGCTTGGTTGGTATAAAAATGCATAATACCACGCGTTTGCTGCTCATAATCAATACTGATATCAGCACGCAGCTGTTGTAGGGCATCACGCGAATACAATCCTAGATGTACCATTTGCACCAAATTGGCATCAGCTTTATCTGCACGGCATTCTTGTAAAAACTGCATCGCCCATTTCAATTGCGCTTTATCAGCACGCAAGCGGTAGAGCAGCGGCGCATCTTCCTTAAATAGCCATTTAAGCGCTTTCATAGGAGCCGCAGGATTGGCCCAAGGCGTCGCGTGCGAGACGGATATCTGCCCACCATTGGCAAATGAGGTCTGCATACCGGCGGCTGGCTCACGCTCAATCACGGTCACATCGTAGCCTGCTTGGCGAAGATACCATGCGGTGGTCACGCCCACCACGCCTGCTCCGAGTACCGCAATATGGGTCATAGATTGCTCTGCTGCGTTTTTACTAAAGGATTTTAAAAAGTGCTTACTGTTTTGGGTTATCGATTATTCCGCGTTATTTTTGACGGGCGACATCCGCTTGCAGTGCTGGTGGTAAGTCTAATATTGTAAGCTCGCTGTCTGCTAGATGCTCAGGGCGGGCAACAACCAATGCCTTAAAACCATTACCATTAATACTGTCATCAGCAATCGCATTGACCACCTGAATTTTCTCTAGCTTGTCACCTGCTGCTGGTACATCACCTGTGCCGCTAACATAATGTAAAAACGCTTTTGGCGCCGCTTTAAAGTAAATACGGGCGATGACTTCCTGACCCAAGTAACAGCCTTTATCGTAGTCCATACCGCCGCGCTGATGCAGACGTAGCTCTTGCGGTTGAAACAGTCCTTGCGTTGCAGCAACTATCCAATAGTTACCAATGGCTAGACTTGCTTGCATCCACGCTTGGGTGTCTGCTGGCGTATTATGTTCCTCTTTATGGCTAAAGGTCGGCTCATCGGCAACCACGCAAGGATAAATGGGCGTTGGCGCACTGGTATCAAACTTTGAAAAGGCACCGAACTTTTTTAAATGCGCTTGAAAAGCCTCAGCACAGTCGGCACTGATAACCACGTCAAAATGCTTTTCTTCTTGTTTTTTAATCCATAGTCCAAAATCGATACGACCTTTTAGATTGCTAAGCGCCGTTGCTTGATAGCTAAGTCCGAGCTTGGTGACATCAGAGGTCAGTTGCCCTTGTAGGAATTTTTCCGCATCTTCACCTTGAATGGTTAGCTGGGCAAATTGTGGCAATGTTGATTGAGTCATTATTGTTGTCCTATTTATCAGTCGCTATAGCCTCAGATATTAGGGTTAATACTGAGTTATTAAAGTGGTTGTTCACGTAGTTGGTAAAATAATACTTAAAGTAGTGTTTGAGGTTTTCACCATCTAAAGACAAGTGGCTATCAAACCAAATTTGGTTAAAGCAGAGTACCATAAAAAACCACGTGATAAAAAACGTCCGCTTTACCGCATAAGCAAATATGACAATTGAGCACAGCACAGTATTCACAGCCGAAGCGATTGGTTAAAGCTGGCGAGTTACGGTACAATGTTAGCTCTAGAATACACCCAATTTATCACGGCTGACGAGGAAATTATGAGCTTACCCAATTGCCCAAAATGCGATGCTGAATATACGTACGAAGATGGTGCGTTACTGGTATGTCCTATGTGTGCGCATGAGTGGACCGCGGCTGAAACCGATGCGGCGCAAGCTGAAGCGCAAGATGCGGTCATTCGTGATGCGGTCGGTAATGAGCTGCAAGATGGCGATACCGTCACCGTGATTAAAGACTTAAAGGTCAAAGGTTCATCAACTATCATCAAAGTCGGTACGAGAGCAAAAGGTATCCGCCTATTGCCAGATGCGTCTGATGGTCATGATATCGACTGTAAACTGGATGGTTATGGACCAATGAAGCTAAAATCATCAGTGGTTAAAAAAGCCTAAGTTTCTGTTAATTAATTAAGTGATTGTTAATAAAATAAGACCGAATGAATAAGTAGAGAATAATTATGAGCACTAAAAATGAACAACTATTTGCGCAAGCACGTAAGCATATCCCTGGTGGCGTAAACTCACCGGTTCGCGCCTTTGCCGGTGTCGGTGGTACGCCTATCTTTATGCACCGTGCTAACGGCAGCAAAATCTATGACACCGAAGACAACGCTTATATCGATTATGTTGGCTCTTGGGGCCCGATGATTTTGGGTCATGCGCATCCAAAAGTCATTGATGCGGTTAAAAAAGCTGCTGATGATGGTTTAAGTTTTGGTACACCAACGCCATTTGAAACCACCGTTGCTGATAAGATTTGCGAAATCGTCCCAAGTGTTGAGATGATTCGAATGACAAGCTCGGGTACAGAAGCGACCATGAGCGCGATTCGTTTGGCGCGCGGCTTTACTGAGCGTGATAAAATCGTTAAGTTCGAAGGCTGTTACCATGGGCATTCAGACAGCTTACTGGTAAAAGCGGGCTCAGGCATGCTGGATATTGGCGAACCAACATCAAAAGGCGTGCCAGCCGATTTTGCTAAGCATACGATTACCATTCCTTATAATGACCCACAAGCGATTAAAGACTGCTTTGCGAAATGGGGTAGTGAGATTGCTTGCGTGATTGTGGAACCAATCGCCGGCAACATGAATATGGTCATTCCAACCCAAGAATTCCATGATACTTTGCGCGCAGAATGTACCGCCAACGGCGCGGTATTGATTTTTGATGAAGTGATGACCGGTTTTCGTGTCGGACTTGGCGGCGCGCAAGCGCATTTTGGTATTGACCCTGATTTGACTTGCTTTGGTAAAATCATCGGTGCCGGCTTACCCGTCGGTGCTTTCGGTGGTAAAAAAGAAGTGATGTCTTGTATCGCGCCACTTGGCGGCGTCTATCAGGCGGGTACGTTATCAGGTAATCCATTGGCAATGCGAGCCGGTATTGCGATGTTTGAAGACTTAACCGTCGATGGTTTTTATGCGGAATTATCAGCGAAAGTAGATAAGTTGGTTGATGGCTTCCAAGCTGCGGCAGATAAGCATGGTATTAACTTGCGCACCAATAAATTGGGCGGCATGTTTGGTATGTTCTTTGTTAAAGACAAGGCGACAAACGTACCGCAAAACTTCGATGAAGTCACCGAATGCGATATGAACGTGTTTAATACCTTCTTCCATGGCATGCTCGACCGCGGTATCTACCTTGCGCCATCTGCTTATGAAGCGGGCTTTATGTCAATCAAGCATAGTGATGCAGACATTGAAGCGTCTATTAAAGCGGCTGACGAGATTTTTGCTGAAATGGCAAAAGCTTAGCTTAACAACAGTTGCAAAACTGTTTAAGCACTATTTAACTATGTTAAGAGTGTTTGGCTCTTAATGGTAGAGATAAAAATAAAAAGCCAGCATGATTTATTATGCTGGCTTTTTTGCGTTTATTAAATTGGGCCTATTAAATTGAGTCTATTGAATTATGCCTATTAAATTTTATCAAACTTACGGTCTTTTAAGCTGAGTCTACCGCGTAGCACATCGCTATACATACGAAAGTCGCTGGCAAAACTTTGTAGAGGAAATTTAAAAGAGGCCGGTTTGTTCTTCTCAAAGAAAAAGTGTCCGACCCACGCGCAGGCATATCCTGCCGCAATCCCTTTCAGTAGTGGCTTTGCCGAGCGGTTCTTAACAGACTTTGCCAATCCTAAAAGTCCAAAGCTACTACCGGCGAAATGCAAACGGCGGCAAGCCATATTTTGATGTTCGTTTAAATAAAAATCGTAAAATTTCAGCTTAGCTGGACGTTTTATATGGATAAGGCTGCTATGACTGGTTTTTTCCGTGCCAGCAGGAGCGTTGGTTTTTGCGGCTTGGGCGGTTGTCTGATTCATGATTTCTGCTTCCTTGCAGGTTGTTATTGATTGAGCGTCATCATTCCATGATGGGCTTTAATGGTAAAAATGGGTGCTTATTATATATATCGAATTATATCTATCGAACACTTATCGCCATAAGTAAGTGCTTGTTCTCTATTATAATATAGAGAATTACGGCGGTAGCAAGCCCATATTGTTAAATAGGCTATATAAAAAAAGTATGAGAAGTGGTCGCTGTTTTTTAAGGCTAAAGAGTGTTTATTTTCGGTTTAATGCGTAGGTAGTAGTGCTAGCGTCTTACTTGCCAGTGTTTTGCATAAATGTTTTAATGGCAAAACTTGCTATAATCCGCATAATAATAGTTTCAATATACAAAAGCCTTATTATAAAAGCTCTGGTTTATATAAGAAAACCTTATATAAAAACCCTTATATAAGAAACTTAAGTTCCATTCCATGTATTCTCTATTTTAAAAGCCTTGGCGCTCTTAAATATCTTTTTATCTGACACGGTAACGATCTCGCTTATGCCCAAAGACTACCTGAAAAACCCACCACTTGCTGATGATGAAATGATGGCAGCCATTGATATTGGCTCCAACAGTTTTCATTTAGCCATTGCACGCCTCGACCATGGTGAGGTGCGAAAAGTGGTGTCTATGTCTGAAAAGGTGCAGCTTGCTGCCGGTCTCGATGAGAATAATATCTTGGGCGCTGCGGCTGAAAAGCGCGGTCTTGAATGTTTAAGCCGCTTTGTTGCGCGTTTAGATTCGGTGCCACCTGAGCGTATCCGCGTCGTCGCGACCAACGCCTTACGCCAAGCCAAAAACGCCAATGACTTTATCAGCCGTGCCAATAAAATTTTGCCCAAACCGATTGAGATTATTGCCGGACGTGAAGAGGCGCGTTTGATTTATTTGGGCGTCTCGCATACCAATGCCAGTAGTGACAAACGCTTGGTCATTGATATTGGTGGTGGTTCGACAGAATTTATCATTGGGCAAGAGTTCGATCCGTTATTGACCGAAAGCTTACAGATGGGCTGTGTCGCCTTTACCCAGAAGTATTTTGCGGACGGCTTGATTACCAAAGACGCTTTTAATAATGCCATCTCAGCTGCGCGTAAAGAGGTGCTAGCGATTAATGGGCGCTATCAAAAAGTTGGCTGGAGTAGTGTCGTTGGCTCGAGTGGCACGATTAAAGCGGTGCGCAACGTCCTCGTCTCAAAAGGTTGGGCAGACGAGCAAGAACGCATCACTTATAAAGGTGTTAAAAAGTTAGAAAAATTATTGCTTAAAATTGGCAACGTTGATGACATTGATTTAGAAGGCGTGAAAGAACACCGTAAAGCCGTCTTTCCAGCGGGTGTTGCGGTATTGCGAGCCATCATGAAGGTGCTCGGCATCGAGACCATGGTGTACTCAGATGGCGCCCTACGCGAAGGCGTCATGTACGATATGCTTGGTCGCTTTGCTAGTGAAGACGTGCGTGACCGCAGTGTCTTGGCACTGATAAAGCGTTATTCAGGCGATAAAAAACAAGCCAAACAAGTGGTTAAAACCAGCCTTAATTTATTTGAGCAAGTCAAAGCCAAGCTTGCACTCAATAGCGAAGATGGTGACTTACTCAGACGGGCGGCGTCCTTACACGAAATAGGCTTGGCGATAGCCCATAGCAGTTACCATAAGCACAGTGCTTACTTGATTGAATACTCTGATATTCCAGGGTTTTCGCAAGTGGATCAAAAGCGAATGGCACAATTGATGCTCAATCATCGCCGTAAGCTTAAAGCGGATATGCTAGAGCAGACGTGTACCATCGGCGGTGATTCGCTCGTTTATCTGTGTTTGCTGCTACGCTTAGCGGTACTGGCGCATCATAGTCGCAGCGATCATGAGTTACCAGAATTAGAGTTAAAAGTAATTGATGATAATCGCTGGCAAATCACGGTTGGTGAGAGTAGTGAGCACTATGCTTTCTTATTATCAGATTTGCATACTGAGGTTGAGCAATTCGCTAAATGGGGCGTGAAACTGAGCGTGGTTGAGGCCGAGTGTGATTGAAGCATCAGTGCTAATTCTTGATACTGGCTTTTAACACTGATGTTTAACGCTAAGCCGTTACTATTGTAATAATTGCGCTACAGATTAACGTAACAAAAGCGGCGTTGTCGGTAATGTCATGCTATTTAAGATGTGCTACTATAGCTTCTATTGAGTTTACAACTGTACTTTGATAATCGATTGTCCAAAAGCCGATAACGCCGACAATCCTGTTATTTAGCTTTGTCATCTAACATTGTCGTTTAACAGCGTCATTATTAAACATCACCATATTATATAGAATTACGAAAGGGAAGCGTCTATGAGTACCGTCTGGGATAGCGTTCAGCTTGCACGGCATGCCAAACGTCCATTGTTTATGGACTATGTGAATCAGCTGTTTACCGAATTTGATGAGTTGCATGGCGACCGTGCTTATGCAGATGATAAAGCTATCCTTGGCGGTCTTGCGCGCCTGGACGGCCAGCCTGTGATGGTGATTGGTCAGCATCGTGGTCGTAGTACGCGCGAGCGTATCGCCCATAATTTTGGTATGGCAAATCCCGAAGGCTATCGCAAAGTGATTCGTTTGGTAAAAATGGCTGAGCGTTTTAACATTCCGGTGATGACCTTTGTCGATACCCAAGGCGCTTACCCCGGTATTGGTGCTGAAGAGCGCGGGCAAGCGCAAGCCATCGCCGAAAGTATCGCCGTATTTTCTAGCCTGAAAGTCCCTATCATCGTTACCATTATCGGTGAAGGTGGCTCAGGCGGCGCATTGGCAATAGGGGTTGGCGATAAGGTAAATATGCTGCAAAACAGTATTTATTCGGTTATCTCTCCAGAAGGCTGTGCGTCTATCCTGTGGAAAACCGCTGAAAAAGCCCAAGATGCCAGTGAAGCATTAAAATTAAATGCCATTAATCTCTATCAAATGGGCTTAATTGATGCGGTTATCGATGAAGGTGAGGGCGCCCATATTCAGCCGCAGCCAGTCATGACGGCGCTAAAAGCATTAATCGTTGAGCAACTAAATGAGATTAAAGATATGGATGCGCATGAGCGTTGCGAGCTGCGTTACGAGAAGTTAAAATCCTTTAACTCAGAAGTGATGTTGCCTTGCTAAGAGTTTATATTGCTAGGTTACTTAAACTTAGCTTTTAACGATATCGATTTACGCTTAATGTTAAAATAAAAACGTGTCATTTTTGACGCGTTTTTTTGTGCCGATTCGTTCATATGTCAATTGATTTATACGTAGATATAGCCACCTAATAAATAAGAATGATTATGACTAATAGTGCAATCCTTTCCCATCCTATTGAGCCGATAGCCACCCTGCCTATTGATAATGCTTTAGCAGAAGCGTTATTAAGCAGTCTGGCTGAATATGGTGAGCAACTACATGGTCGACGACTTTGGCTGGCCTGTAGTGGTGGGCGTGATTCGTTGGCACTGGCAGCACTTTGCGTACAGCTTTATCAGCAAGGTAAATTGCCATTTTTACCGCAATTACTGCATGTGAATCATGGTCTACAAGCAGATAGTGGCGCTTGGGCGCAGCATGTGGCTCAGTGGGCAAAGGTGCAAAATATACCTTGTCAGATTTTACGCGCCCAAGTGGACGGTCATGATGAACAAGCCGCACGCCAAGCTCGCTATGATGTGATGCGCGCGCAACTTAATCAAGATGATGTTTTATTATTAGCCCATCATGCTGATGACCAAGCGGAAACGGTTTTAATGCGCCTGATTCAAGGCGCCGGGGTAAATGGTTTATCGGCTATGCAGCCGTGGCGCATTCAAACGCAGGGCACGCATCGTATAGCGTTATGGCGACCGTGGCTGACTATCAAACGCGCCACTATCAGCGCCTATGCCCAGCGTTTAAAGCTGCCCTATATCGATGACCCGACCAACGATGCTGGTGATAATGTGCGTAGCGGCTTACGTCGAGATATTATGCCGATATTGGCGAGCTATAACTCCAATATCATTGATAATATTGCTCGTAGCGCGCAGCTATTAAGTGACGCGCAATTAATAATCAATGCCCAAGCAGGCGAGGATTTGCAACAGATAGAGATTGCATCATTACAATTACCACCTGCCCAGCGCGCGCTAAATATAGATAAATTGCAAAAACTACCGATTTATCGTCAGCGCCAATTATTGCACCATTGGCTCGCTCAAGATGAGCCATTACCGCCCGCTAAACAGCTCGTCGATGATGTCTTAAGTCTAAGCCAACGTGATGATAATGACCATCAAACGGCGCTGTTTTGGCAAGGTCGCAAAGCGTCTTATACCATTCGCCGCTATCGTCAGCAGCTTTTTCGTCTCAGCAGCGATTGGCTCAAATGGCTTGAGTTGCCGCTTACCGAGCAGACGCAAACCTTATTTAATTTTACTGAATCTAATCCTATTGGGGCTGATGTTCATACAACTGGAAGACAACCCGTTCCAATTAATTTACGTAATGATGATAAATTTGCTTGGCAATTACAGATTCTGCCAAATGAAGTAATGCAGCTATTAGAAAGCTATAACGTAGAAAGCGATAAAGATAAGCTTAAGATTACCTTTGCGCCATTAGGTCGCAATCAGCGTGTGCAAACCGCACTGGCATCACGTCCACAAGCGGGCAAAAAGCTCTATCAAAACTTGGCTATTCCATTATGGATGCGTGAGAGTTTGGTAGTAGTCAGCGTGGCTTTTATGAATAAAGAGAGTAGTGAAAATGAGCTTTTAGAGAACGATTGCCCGATAGAACTGCCTATTTTATTATTATCACCTTTTGGAAGCTGGGTGTTGAATGCTGAGCAGGCGAATATTAATGTAGATGTGAAACAGCTTGTCGCATTTATCAACAGCCATTTAACTCTGCATAAAACCTGTTAAATAATAAATATGCGACGTTCTATAGTGATGATTACTTAAACAGCAACGCCATTACTGAGCCTTTGAATTTATCAAACGACGCCAGTAGCAGTATGGTAAACTGAGTGTCATTTTACCTATCATTATGTTAGTTTGAATGCCTTTGCATTTTTTGAATAGGAGACACGTATGTCAGTATTAGATAATAAGAAAATCAGCTTTATCGGTGGCGGAAATATGGCGCAGGCTTTGATTAGCGGGCTAGTCAGCTGCGGCGTCAAACCGAGTCTGATTACCGTTGCTGATCCGAGTAGTGAAGCGCGCGAGCAATTGGCTGCTAAAGGATTGAATACGGTTGATCCAACTGCCGATGCAAAAGCGGCGGTTATCGGTGCTGACATCGTGGTATTGGCGGTAAAGCCGCAAGTCATGAAAGCAGTGGTCAGTGGTTTTGCTGATGTTTTAGACACGCAGCTGGTGATTTCAGTGGCAGCAGGATTATCGACTGCGCTGTTATCTGACATGCTAGGTGGCTATGGCAATATCGTTCGTGCGATGCCAAATACGCCGGCGATGATTCAAATGGGCGCGACTGGTCTGTACGGTACGGATGATATTTCTGCCGAACAAAAGCAATTGGCAACTGCAGTGATGGAAGCCTCAGGTTTGGTTATGTGGGTCGATAATGAAGAACACATGCATGCGGTCACCGCCGTATCAGGCTCAGCGCCCGCTTATATGTTTTACTTTATCGAAGCGATGGTCGATGGCGCAGTGGCGTTAGGATTGGATAAAGAGCAAGCGTCAGCACTGGCGCTGCAAACCATGCTGGGCGCTGCAAAAATGGCGCTGGGTAGTGAAGATGCACCAAGCGAGCTACGTCGTAAAGTCACATCACCAAACGGTACGACCCAAGCAGCCATTGAGTCCATGCAGGCCAATGACATCAGTCGTCAAATAATTGAAGCTATGCAGGCCTGTTATGACCGTAGCCAAGCGCTGAGTGAAGAGATGAGTAAATAGCCAGTCGCTACTTGTCATTAACCCTTTATAAATAGGGTATATCATGATTTACGAGATACCCTATTTAAAATTATAAAAATTTAAAGTCATAAAAATGCCTGATAATGACATTCGTCATCCTAAATCCCGTTAATAATGTCACATTGAGTAGCACTTCATGAACAACCTGTTATTGCAAATTTTTGATTTGGTCACTACCTTCGCCATGATGTTGGTGTTTATCCGTTTTATGCTGCAGTTTGCTGGAATGGATGCCAGCAATCCTATGGTTGCCCCTGCTTATAAAGCCACCCATATCGTCGATGTGTTCGGGCGTATTTTCCCAACCGTCGCCCAAGGCCGTATTAGTATTGCTGCCATTGTATTGATGTTTTTAATTCGTCTGATTGATATCTCTGGTAAGGCGGCTTTGACACATAAAGGCATTGCGCCTGTACCGCTATTTTTTACTGGTACTATCAGCTTGGTATTAGACTTTTTGCGTATGTGCCGTTATCTGGTTATTGGTTCTATCATTGTGAGCTGGATTGTGGTGTTTACCCAATCTCAGCATCCGATTATTGGCATTATTGTTAATTTAGCGGAGCCAATTTTGGCGCCGTTTCGCCGCATTACGCCAAACCTAGGTATGATTGATTTATCACCGATGGTTGCCTTTTTTGCCTTTTATTTACTTGAGATATTTATCGGTGGATTGGCATCAAGCTTTATGCCAATGTTGGGCTAAATGCCAATGGTGGGCTAAGTTAAATTCATTAAGTTAAAGTTAGTATAAAATCGAACACTGAATAAAAAGGCGCTCTATAAAATATAGAGCGCCTTTTTTTATTTACCATCTATAGATTATTCTAAAATTCTACAAAGCGATTGGGTATCAATTGGGCGTTAGCATTATCAGGGTGCGGCGCATCAGCGGCACGCAGTGTTTGGGTAATCCAACTATCGGCCGCTTTTACCGCCTCGACAAGCGCATCACCCATCGCTAAGCGTCCGGCGATAAAGCTCGCTAATGAGCAGCCAGAGCCATGAAATTCGCCTTTTAGGCGTGGCAAGATACTTTTATGTACCATCTCGCCTTTGATATATAAATACTGCTCGATATCACCGCTATCAAAGTCGTGTGAGGTCTTAACCAATACGGCATGACACCCTTTGGCGCATAGTTTTTGCGCACCGATATGCAAATCTTGCTCACCGCTTAAAGCCCGTAGCTCATGCGTATTTGGGGTGATTAATGTCGCATAGGGGAGCAGCTCTCGAAACGCCGTTACCAAGGTTTGCTCATCACCTAAGCTGCCACCGCTATTGGCAACCAATACCGGGTCGAGTACAAATGGCGTGTCAGCTGCGATAACCTGCTCAGCAAACAAACGCGTCAGCATCGCGATATTGTCAGTGGTGCCAAGCATACCTGACTTAATCACGCGCACAGGTAAATCATCGAGCACTGTGGTTGCCTGCGCTTCTAGCAAGGCGGCAGCACAAGCCTCAAAACCAAATACTTGCTGCGAGTTTTGTATAGTGATTGCCGTACAAGCGATGGCAGCATGAGCGCCTGCTTGGCCGATCGCCTCGATATCCGCTTGTAATCCAGCACCGCCTGACGGATCCAACCCTGAAAAACACAGTACCACTGGTCGCATAAGCCTTCCTTTTATTTATTCTACAATGAATCATAAATACTATAGCCATCCATTGCCCAAAAAGCCATAGCCATTAGATTCTCGTCAATCAATAGTAAAACCTAAAATAAAATTGGCTTTTTATGGCTAAACTAGGCGATTTTCACCCTTAAAAAATAATAAAGGCATTTAAATCGATAATTATGGCAAATGTAGGGTTAAATCTGTAGACAACGCTTGCAATTCGTTTTGGCTTTGCTATAATACTCGCCCACGGCATAAGACGTATCATTAGCATCGATACTGTGTTTAAAAGAATATTTATTATAAATATTTTGATAAGTGTCTTAAATCGTTCGGTGAAGTGGGTGAGTGGCTGAAACCAGTTCCCTGCTAAGGAACCATACGTGTAAGCGTATCGAGGGTTCGAATCCCTCCTTCACCGCCATTTATTCAGTTGTTATAAAGAGTAATAACGCAGAAATTGGCGTTAATGATTTTTTTAGTATGAAATTTAAAAATAATTTGAATTTAACTAAAAAAGATGTTGACACAAGCGAGATTATCTATATAATGACCAACCTAATTTACTGAAATTGTTCTTGAATAATTCAGTAGATAATGTGCAAAGTACGCGCTTGTAGCTCAGTTGGATAGAGCACTTGGCTACGAACTAAGGGGTCGGGAGTTCGAATCTCTCCAAGCGCACCATTTGCATACTAGCTTATTTGTTCATGTAACTATTAAGCTAAAACTAAATCAATCGCCTGTCTTATGACAATTTGGCGATTTTTTTATGTCTGTCGTTTTTGTAGAGTTGCTATTTTAATGAGCTTCTATCTCAATTTGTTGCCTTCCTTCTAAGTTTCAGTCAACAGCCTTTTGCATCAGAAGTCTTGTCTTATCATAATGTACGCTAAGTGCCTGAATTACGGTACAATGAGCGCTCTATTCTCCGCTTGTTATGGGCCTGTATCATGTCAAAATCGTCACCAAAAGCTGCTCCTAAAGCAAAATCGCCACGCAAACAATCAGCGCATCAAACCCCTGCTGTTGAAGAAGCGATGGTTGCCAAACCTGGCACGCGCTTGGCAGCTATTCTTTATGATGGTATGTTGATTTTGGCTTTATTGTTTTTGGTCGGGACCATACTGACCGTGATTGGTACGCTATTGACGATGGAGACGGGCACGCAATCGCAACAAGCCAGATCGCTACCGACGTGGTATCAGAATGCCATAATGACACCGTCATTTATACTGACACTCGTGGGCTTCTATGGACTGTTTTGGCGCCGCGGCGGGCAAACATTAGGTATGCAAACGTGGCGCTTAAAGACGGTCAATAATAGCGGTCACCTACTAACATGGGGGCAGTCGTTTAAGCGTATCTTGGCCGCCAGTCTGATGCCGCTCATATTTGGCCTTATTGGTAGTGTCATCGGCGGCTCAAGGGCCATTTTATTGACCAGTGCCTTTTTGGGTTTTGTCTTTAACTATGCCTTTTGTCTTTTTAATCGTCGCGGTCTTGCGGTACAAGACATGCTCTCGAATACCATCACCTTAAAAATGCCAAAAACTGAGAATGAAGGGCTGTGGCGGGTGATTAGAAATCGCAAAGCCAATAAATAGTATGTTTAGTATTTAACATCTTTAATGTTAAACGGCTAAACGGCTTTACAGATTAGCGGTTTGCATCAGCCATAGCGTATAGCCGACAAAGAATAGCATCAGCGTCGCGCCAGACGTGCGACCAAATGGGCGTTTGCTGATAAAGGCAAAGAGAGATAAAACCACAAGCAATAAGGTGATGACGCCCATCGTCAGCACATCACGCGATAAGATGATTGGATTGGCGGTAATTGGTGCGATAAGTGTTGCAAGCCCAACAACGCCCAAGGTATTAAAGATATTAGAGCCAATAATATTGCCCAATGCCATATCATGCTCGCCTTTACGAGCGGCGGATAAGCTTGCGACCAGTTCAGGCAAAGACGTCCCAATAGCGACGATGGTCAAGCCAATAATCAGCTCACTCAATCCCCAAAAAGTCGCCAATTCAACCGCGCCCCAAACAATCGCGCGTGAGCTGGCAACCAACATCAATAATCCAAGAAATAGCCCACCCAAACCCCGTATTAAACTGGGTTCAGTCTCATCTGATTTTCCTGCTTGGCTTTCTAATAACTCACTATCTACGATATTACCGTGACTGATTTCATCTACGTGTTTTAAGCTGCCTTCACGTAAGCTCATCACGATTTGAATAGCCAAAACCACCACAAGCAATGCCAACAGCACTAAGCCATCATTAAAGCTTAGCAGCCCGTCACGCAGCTGCCACGCCGCCAGAGCAGTAATTACTACCAGTATCGGCAGATCACGCTTAACGATGCCTTTATGGATGATAATGGGGCTTATCAGTACCGTTGCACCCAATACCAAAGCGATATTGATGATATTTGAGCCGTAAGCATTACCCAATGCCAACTCAGGGCTGCCTTCTATTGCGGCTAATACTGATACCACCATTTCAGGCGCTGACGTGCCAAGCCCTAAAATAATCACCCCAATCAAAAAACTTGGCACATTTAGCTTTTTTGCCAGTGCGGTCGCGCCATCAATAAAAACATCCGCACTCCAAACCAAAATTGCCAAACCGACCAATACTGCAACAACCGCCAACCACATCAGTAATTTCCTTTCTTATAAATTGATAAATGGATAAATAAATGTAAAAAAAGCCGAATCCTATTTAGATTCGGCTTTCTTATTAAAATACCGTATTTACGTAGCTAACCATCCACTATTTATTAGCATTAAGCGTGTTTTTGTGAAAATAAACACCTTAACATCAATAGTTATTAAGCCACTTGTACCGGAATGATATTGGCAGTGTCTTTGACAGTATTGTCTTCGTTGCAATACACCAGCTTTGGCTGATAGGTTGCTGCTTCTACTTCATCAAAATGGGCATAAGCACAGATGATGACGATATCGCCTAAATCTGCCATATGGGCGGCGGCACCATTTAACGAGATAATACCAGAGCCCGCTTCAGCGCGAATCGCATAGGTGCGAAAGCGTTTGCCGTTGGTGACATTATAGATGTCGATAGATTCGTTTTCGCGTAGACCAGCAAGGTCGAGTAAGTCACCGTCGATACCGCATGAGCCTTCGTAGTGCAGCTCAGCATGAGTAACACGGGCGCGATGTAATTTGCACTTGAGCATGTTAAGTAGCATAGGTTGCTTCCTTAGGGTAACTGATATAAATGAGTCAAATCAAAAGCTTAATGGGGACAAGCTTGCTAGAATAAAAGTTATTTGCCTAAAAGTCACTGCTAAATTTACGTATTAGTAATTTAAATGACTTAAAGTAATGCAAATAACGGCAGCTTATTCCGGTACTTTAAAGCCATAAATCTGTGAACGCGCTTTTTCAATATCGCCATCTAATAGCAATGGCAAGGCGTCAAAAGCAGCACTTAAGGCACTATCAATGGCGATTTGCTCATCGGGCGATGCTTTCGATAACACGTGACCGCTGACTTTAGACTTATGACCAGGATGACCAATGCCGACACGCAGACGATGGAAGTCGTTGCCTATATGCGGCGTGATATCACGTAGACCATTATGACCGCCATGACCGCCATCGGTTTTGAGCTTGATGCTGCCGGCTGGGATATCGAGCTCATCATGGGCAATCAGCAATTCATCATTTTTAATGCCATAAAAGTTAACCATCGGCACCACCGACTGACCGGATTTATTCATAAAGGTCAGTGGCATCAGCAGACGCACGTCATGACCATGAATCTGCCCGCGTCCTGTCACCCCGTGGAATTTTTTGTCAGGGGCGAGGGCGATATTAAACTGCTGAGCCAAATGATGCACGAACCAAAATCCTGCATTATGACGCGTAAACATATACTGCTGACCAGGATTACCAAGACCGACAATAAGCTTTATGGCCATAAAAACACCCTGCTTAAATTTAATAAATGAGTGGTAAGGTTTGCGATGGTGCTATTTATTGATAGCACAACTGTTATTTTTCAAACCTTACTTACAAAAACAGCAGGAGATATTCATCACCTGCTATTTTTTTGACTAAACGAACCTTGTATTACATAGTAAACGCTAGATTGCAGTCTCTATGTAACGGTGGGTTATTATTCGCCGTCTTTGTTTTCAGTAGCTTGCTCAGTTGCAGGTACGTCAGCGGCATCAACTTCTGCAGCGTCTTCGTCAACTTCTTCAACAGTTGGTGGCTGCATGTTAACGATAGTACGGTCGTGTGCATCTTCCATGTCAAGATCAAAGATGATAACGCCTTCAGGTAGTTTGATGTCTGATAGACGGAATAGATCACCGATTTCCATGCCTGATACGTCAACTTCTAAGTATTCAGGTAGTTGTGATGGTAGGCAAACGATTTCGATATCAGTCACTAGCGTAGATAGAACACCGCCAGCTTTAGTACCAGGTGCTTCTTCACGACCAGCAAAATGTAATGGAACGTTCATGTTGATTTTCTGACCTTTCACAACGCGCTGGAAATCAGCATGCATTGGGAAGCCTTTAGCTGGATGGCGTTGTAGGTCTTTGATAACCACTTGATGTGCTTCGCCATCTACATTTAGAGTCAAAATGTGTGAGAAGAACGCTTCAAATTCAAGAGATTTTACTAGCTCGTTGATTTTGATAGAGATAGCGGCTGGCTCTTCGTTACCACCATAGATGATAGCAGGAACTAGGTTCTGCTTACGTAGGCGGCGGCTCGCACCTTTACCTTGTAGCTCAGCAGAACGGTCAACTGCGTTTAATTCAAAATGATTAATGCTCATGGATATAATCCTATAAAAAGAATGAGGAAGTGTCTGGTCATAAAAAAGTGGATTTGCGACCAATCCACTAATGGGTGATGATAGCTAAAAGAGATGAGTGTTAATAAAAATCAACCACTATTCTCTTAAGCCATTCGCTAATAACCAATTTTCAGCATCATAGTAATGAGGAAAGTTATGGGTTTTTAGCGTGATCAGCACTTTTAAGTATATTGACTGTCTTAAATCATAAAAAACGGTCAGTACAGGCGCGCATTATACGTGCTTTTGTAGTAATAATAAAGACCTACGTGAAATGGCTATATAAAACGCCTCGGCAGAAAACTATAGTCAATTATAAATAAAAAAAGGATAAAAGTTATAAAGCGCTACAAAAATAGATTTTTCTTGCTTGCTGTGCTTATAAAGACAAAGCCTATGTATCAAAGCCGCTCAAAAATAGGATATAAAAAAAGCGCCAAGTAATAAAACTTAGCGCTTTCTCTAGCAGCAGAAAATCTTAAGCGTCAAACTAGGCATCAAACATGGCGCTGATTGATTCTTCGTTATTGATACGGCGTAAGCTTTCAGCCAGCATGGGTGCGATGCTCACTTGACGAATTTTGCTACAGGCTTTAGCAGCGTCAGACAATGGGATGGTATCGGTAACGACAATCTCATCCAATGCCGATTCGCTGATGTTTTTCAGCGCATTACCCGATAGGACAGGGTGGGTAATATAAGCCAATACGCGGCGCGCGCCGTTTGCTTTTAGTGCTTCAGCGGCTTTGCATAACGTACCTGCGGTATCGACCATATCATCAACGATGACGCAATCACGGTCACGGACATCACCGATGATGTGCATCACTTGTGACTCATTGGCACGGGCACGGCGTTTATCAATAATCGCCATATCCGTATCGCCCAATTGCTTAGCCATGGCACGCGCACGCACCACACCGCCAACGTCAGGTGAAACCACCATGATGTTGTCATAATCTTGTTTTTTAAGATCGTTCAATAATACAGGGGTACCGTAGATGTTATCGACTGGGATATCAAAGAAGCCCTGAATCTGATCTGAGTGCAAATCAACGGTCATGACGCGATCGATACTAACGATGTTTAGCATGTCAGCGACGACTTTAGCAGAGATAGGTACACGAGCTGAACGCGGACGACGGTCTTGACGGGCATAACCGAAGTAAGGCATGACAGCGGTGATACGGCCAGCACTAGAACGACGCAAGGCGTCGGCCATCATCATGATTTCCATCAAGTTGTCGTTGGTCGGTGCACAAGTAGGCTGCATGATAAACACGTCTTTACCGCGTACGTGTTCTTTGATTTCCACGGCAATTTCGCCATCAGAAAAACGCGTGATGTCAGCTTTACCAAGAGGTATATGAAGATGATCGGCTACGGTTTTTGCTAATTCAGGGTGAGCATTACCCGTAAAAATCGCCAAATAAGGCATGACAGAAGTCCTATTGATTGACTCAAGCAGCGACCGCTAAGCAGTGTCAAACTGCTCAAATTAAGAAAAGAGTATTGAAAAGTATTGATGACTACTATTACAGTAAAAAATGGCAGGGGTAGCTGGACTCGAACCAACGGATGTCAGGATCAAAACCTGATGCCTTACCAACTTGGCTATACCCCTATTGAGGCGACCTATTATAAATAAGTTTTCAGAATTTGCAAGGTCTTTAGGTGTTTTTATGGCTTTTATTCGAAAGTAAGTGAATTAGCCTGAGTTGCATAGCTACTATTATAGTGAATAGAGGTTTTTTATTAAGTTTGTCAATCGTAAGCTGATGCTGTGCGATTTTCTTTTAGACGAGAGGATTGACCACTCTACCACTCATAAATATTGCAGGTTCCGTCAAACAAGCTGTATTCTCTGGGTCTTCGATGACAATATCCCCTTTTCGTAAATAGTAACTACCTATACGCTCTTTAATTATACCGCTAGTGACAACCTCCTCACCTAGTTTAACTTTAGTTCCATTTAGAGAAATGGCTTGTTCATTTTCAAAAAGAATGGCTCTATCGGGATAAAAAATAGGGCTAAGATACTCATTATCATTTTTGACAAAGTATAAGCAGTTATTTTTGATAACGTATTTGCCTTTGAAAACAAAATTGATCTCGCGCATTGATAGAGTAGCAGCATAAGTGAATAGTTCGGTAGGCGAGCTGACTTTGGAATCCTGCTGAGAAACCTCTACATTTCGAGGGTTGTCTTTTACTTTTATCTCTAGCTGTTGTGGCAAAGTTATTTTATCGGATAAGCGATTAGCATTAGACTCATCGTGAGATTTAGATAGTAATGTACACCCAGTCAAACTTGATAATAAGCAAATAAAAACGGTGGCGGCTATTAGATTCTTATTTAGATATGAATTGTTCATATTAATAGCAACTTATTTGAGAGTTTGAGTAGGGCGCGTCCATTTTATAAATTCCTCGCCAGATAGCCTGCACAAGGCGCATCTTTAATCCATGTTGCCAACAGCGTCTTATCAGTCGTGACACTCGTATCCAATGGCAAAAACACCGCGCTACCAGAGCCGGTCATGCGTGCTGTGCCCAATGCTTGTGACTCTAACCCTTGCAAATAACATATTGCTTCATCGACAGCAGGAGCAAGGCTAGTGACTACTGGCGTAAAGACATTTTGATAAGGCGAGTTTAAATGTTGCACATACTCATTGCACTGGCTTTGAATGGTTTCAATCGATAGCGGGGCGATACCTCGTTGTAGTTGTGGATGGGTGAACAGCTGAGCAGTACTCACATGCGCATTTGGCGTTAACACTAAATACTGCTGTTCTGGCAAATTAATGGCTGTCAGCTCCTCGCCAATCCCCATGGCAATGGCATCTTTCCCAAAGATAAAGATTGGCACATCGGCGCCAATGCTTGCGCCAATTTTTATTAGCTCATTTTGATTAACATCGAGCTGCCAAATCTCATTTAAAACTAATAATGTCGTCGCGGCATTAGATGAACCACCGCCCAAACCTGCACCCATCGGTAGGTGTTTATCTAAGGTGATTTGGATTTGCGCCAGCTGCTGAGGTAGTCTGTTTGCTTGGAGAGCAAATACCAATAATGCATGGGCAGCTTTAAAAATAAGATTGTCGTTGATACTGCTGGTTATGGTGTCGGCACCAGAAAGGGTAAGAAGCTGATGGCATAGCTTATCAGCGTCTAAGGTCTTATCTATAATAGAAAATGCTGCGTCGTCTACAAGCGTAAAATGCAGATAATCGCCCCAGTCAAGCCGGCGAAAGACGGTTTGCAGATTATGATAGCCATCAGCGCGCTTACCGGTGATATGCAAAAATAAATTAATCTTTGCCGGTGATAAGCGCGTGATAACCGATGTTGTTGTGGTGCGTTCAGTCATAAATAAATGTCTTTATGAATTGTTCGTAAATATCACAATGTATTCTGCTTTCTGCGTATTACTATTGTTTTTGATGATCGATGGTCATTACCACTTTATTGCCTTGCGACTGCATCGCACTGATTTTATTTGGCAGTTTATCATTGCCTTTATAAGTAAAGCTCGCTTGCCATTCACCATTCACTGAGCTAATCAAACGGTTCTGGGCATCAAGCTGTGGCGCGCTGTCTGAAGGCGCTGGGCGACCCGATATCCAGTACGGCATTTGTGAAATCGGCGCTTGCCAGCCAGTCGCTTTTTTTAGCAAGGTTTCAGGGTCATCGGCGGTTAAAGTACCGGTTTTTTCACTGACTAACGTCGCCGACTGACCATTATATTCGATATTGGTTTTGCCAATGCCGAGCGCGCCAATCAATTCGATAGCAAAGCGGTCATCTTGTTGCCCCCATGCATAAAACGCACTACCGCCTTGGTTTCCTGAATTGTCCTTACTAGGGGTTGTGACCCCGATTTTGCCCGTGATATTAAAGCTCTCAAGTTTTTTTGGTTGACCTTGTACCGTACCAATAGGCTGGTTGGTAGCGTTGGCGGTTTTTAATGACTGGCAGCCAGAGGTAATCATAAGCGCGGTGGTTAAAGCGGTGAATAGCGCCAGTTTAGTTGGCTGAGTTTTTTTTAATACGGACATGGTTATTCCTCAAAAGTGACAAATCTACAAAATTAATGTTTTGATATTTAGAAGCTCACATATTTAAAAGCTTAAAAAGAGCTTAGCTTAAGCGTTATTTGTTACTCGCTGATGCGCGGCTGTTCATTTCTTATAACTGGCTTGTAGTTTTTATGGCAAGCGTTTTTTATTTTTATGCGCATTTTATGACGAATATTAAATAAGTTTTAAGCAAAAAGCGCATTAATAAAGCTGTATCCGGTCGTTGATATTGCGTTGACCAAATGAGAAGCGCTGTTGTAAGTCTGCCAGTAATGCTTCGACTTTTTCATTATTGCCCAAGCCTTGATAAGCGCGTAGTAACAGCGTGCCTGAACGTAGGGTCGGGAAGACGTCATACGGCGTTTGTAGATAGTCGATGACCTGCTGGTAGTCCTCGGTCGCTAAGGCATCCGCTGCCAGTATGTTGAGTGCTTGCAGATGCAGCTCATTGTCATAGCGCGGGTCATCATAACGGATTTGGATAATAGACGTTGCCAGCGCTAGACCTTGCTCAGAGCTGCGCTCATTGGCTAGCAATAGCTGCGCGTAACTGAGCTGATAGGAGAGATTGGTCGGGTCAAGCGTTTGCAAGTGATTGAGCAAGGTGCGCTTAACGATATAATCGTTTTTGTCATCAAGGAGTTGGACGCGGGCAAATAGCAGCATCTCATTATTAGGATATTTGCGAGCAGCGCGCGTTAATAACCGTAGCGCTTCATCGGCTTCGTTTTGCTGCCACAAGATATCCGCTTGCATCACAAAGCTGTCAGGGGCGAAGACGCTAAAGTCTTTACGCAACTTCTCTAAAGTTGCGATGGCTGCCTCGACGTCATCATTAAGCAGCTCAAACGAAACCACTTTTCGACGCGCTTCTAATACCAAGTCTTCTTGCATGACGCCATTGAGATAGTGCTTTGCTTGCTCAAAGCGCTGCTGGCGCTCGGCACTGATACCAAGATAGTAGTAGGCTTGGTCAAGGTAAGCCGGACTTTTGGCCAACATATTGAGTAGCTGATCAGCGCTGGCGTACTCTTCAACGTCTAAGCTGACCAGTGCGGCCAGCAAGGTAATCTCTTCATCATCGACAAAGCGCTCATGGGCGTCAAGTAACAGCTGCCAAGCCTGCTCGCTTTGTTTTAAATCAAGTAAGTAGCGAATCTCATATAAATATAAGCTCTTGCTATCAGGATTACGTAGGCGGGCTTGGCTAATATAGTGAATGACTGCCTCTGATGGCTCAGTCTTGCGCAATATATCGGCTCTTAAAGTAATGAAAGGCACATAATCAGGTTGACGGGCTAAAGCGCGATCGATATGGACAATGGCAACCTCAGGCTCATTAAACTGATACAGCAAACCGGCTTTTAACACTGACAAAGAAGCGTTTTGCTCACTATCGATAGGTTGCAGAGCGGCAAGTAGTTCGCGTTTGTCTTCATCAGTACTGGGATAAATGCCAATCAGAATTTCGCTAAGATCGGCACGCGGATCATAGCTTAAAATACGATTCAGGCTTTCGCCTGCCAATTCATAATCATGAGCGCGCAAGGCTAAGTGCGCCACATAAAACCACGCGGGCACGTGGTCGGGGTTTTGGTCTTGCCAAGTTTTGGCAAAGCGCAGCGAATCCTCAACACTCTCATTACGTAAAGATAAGCTTAGCGCGCGCTCAAATACCGCCGTCGCATCTTGTTTAAAAGACTGCTGCTTATAGATGGTCAGCGCGCGTTCGGTATCATCGCGATCCGCGGCAAACTCTGCATCTAAAAGCGCGTACAAACTTGGTTCTCTAAGCGTCACTTGCCCGCCGCTTGTCGGTGCTAGACTGTTGACATTAGCCACGTTTTCAGTGGTTTGTGGCTGTTGATTAAATGATTGCTTGGTAAGCGTTTTATGAGCAGGAGTATTAATAGAATTTTCACTACTAGCATCATTAATGTTTACATCACTAATATTTACATTGTTAGTATTGGCATCACTGGCGACGACGGCAGAGATGTCATAGGAGCTGATATGTAGTGAGGGGCTGATATATTTGGCGTGGGCAGGTAATCCTAGGCATAAGCAAACGGCCAACGATAAAGTTAGCTGATGGCGCTGGCATAGCCGCTCAATAATAGCGTGCAGTAAAGCGCGCAGGCGAGACTGATCATGATGCATAGGTTGCAATCTAAAGGATGAGCCAAAAAAAATCATAGCTAGCAGTGGTTACCCATTATTTACCCGTCAAATCGTTTGCAGCATAACAAGGTGATTTTATTGTTATTATTCTAGAAATAGCTGCGAAGAAAACCCGTCACTAGCATTATAAGAGTAGATTGAGGGGATAAACAATAGCGTCCGTGTTACTCAGATATTAGCAATATTTAGAGGATTAAGTAACTGCTAAATTATCCTAAGTCGGCGGTAGTCACTCAATTATTGAATAACCGGCCATTGCTAATCATCACCGCCGGTCATTGCTAATAAACAAGATGAACGCTACTAGCGTTTTTTAAATTTAGCTATTTAGCAGCATTTACTTGAAAAGCCATCATAGCAGTTGATTTATCACGGCCATGCCCAGATACAGACAAATACCATCGCCAAGCGTTGCCTGTTAAATAAAGCTGGCAATAATGATATAATAAACGCTTTTTAGGCGTTTACACTGTGTCTCTCGTGGCGTATCGTGCGCATTGTTTATTAAAGACATTTTTTCAAAGGCAGTTTATCAAGCGCTGTCTGTGAAAAGCTGTTTTTTAGCACTGCTGATTGAATAGGATTTCTTAACATTCTAAGAGCGTTTGGCTGGCAGGTAAACGTTATATTTATGGTCTATCAATAATGAGATTAGTGGTCATTGGGGTCAATCACAAAACCGCACCAGTCGCTCTACGAGAGCGCTTGGCGCTTGTTGGTGACGATGTGAATATCGCCCTTAAACAGCTAGAGCGCTTTACCGATGGTAGCGTCATTGTCTCTACTTGTAACCGTACTGAGATTTATGCGCTCGTCCCGCAGCTTTCATTAGCACCAGAATCAGGCGCACATTTAGCAGAGCCACAAGCTGCTACTATTGCCAGCAATAATGCAGTCGCTGTGCAGACTGCTTCAGCGGCCATCAGCGCCCATATTCTAAAAATCAAAACATGGCTGGCGGATTTTAAACAGTTGTCGTTGGATGAGATTGACCCTTATCTTTATGTGCACCGTGATACTCATGCTTTGACCCATTGGCTCAGAGTCGCCGCTGGTCTTGACTCGATGATATTGGGTGAGCCGCAGATACTTGGTCAAATCAAGCGCTCTGTGCATCTGGCGCAGGATCAAAAAGCCCTAAGCAACCAGCTCGGCTGGATTGTCGATCAGGTATTTGCCGCTGCCAAACGCGTGCGTAATGAGACCCAAGTGGGCGCTCAAGCGGTATCCCTTAGCTATGCTGCCGCCAAATTGGTCACGCAAATATTTGACGATTTGCCCAGTCGTACCTTATTAGTCGTCGCAGCAGGCGAGATGAATCGCTTGGTAGCGACCCATATTGCAGGGCTTGGGGTCGGTCGGGTTATTATTTGTAACCGTAATCCTGAGCGTGCTGAAGCATTGGCCGCTGAATTGCGTCGACCTGATCGCATTATAGAGGTGAGAGCGCTGCAAGAGTTGCCGCAAGTATTGTCAGAAGCCGATATTGTCAGTAGCTGTAGTGGCAGCATGGATGTGCTGATTGATAAAACCATGACCTTGCGCGCGCTTAAAAGCCGTCGCTATCAGCCGATGCTGATGATTGACTTGGCGGTGCCGCGCGATATTGATTCGACCATTAGCCGTATCGATGATGTTTATCTGTATTCTGTCGATGATTTGCAACACGTGATTGCCGGTAATATTGAGCAGCGCAGGCAAGCGGCGGTCGATGCTGAGCTGCTCGTCAGTCAATTGGTCGTTGAGATGGATCGACGCTTTCAAGTGCGCCAAGTCGGCAAAGATATTCAGCAATATCGCGCGCGCACCCATGACCAAGTCGATAAACTGCTGCATGAATCTATTGCTAAGCTGCAACAGGATAATGCCAGCCCTGAGGACATTCTTATTGAGCTGTCGCGACGTTTAACCCAGACGCTGACCCATGCGCCATCAAAGCTGATGCGTAAAGCGGCCCGTGAAGGTGATAATGAGTTGCTAGATTTTGTGGTGTCGGGATTACAAGAGGCGCATCGCGGTCGTTAAACCATTTATCAAACCACTAATCAAACTAGCCGCTAAACCATTTGCTAAACACGGGTTGGTTTTTTGCCAAATTACCCCCTATAATCGATAGAGCAAAAAACATCAGTGATGTGGCAAAACCTCAACCATGCCCAAAACTCAAAACCCAGTAACCAAATTTTCTCTTATTATACTAGGAGCGTCCTATGACTGCATTACGTCAAGATATTGATCCAAACGGCTTATTAGAATACTCAGTGGTCTATACTGACCGCGCCCTAAACCACATGTCAAAAGTCTTTCAGCAAGTCATGAACGACTTATCTAGCGACTTAAAATCAGTCTATAACGCTGATGCCGTTGCCATCGTTCCTGGTTCTGGTACTTATGGGATGGAAGCTGTGGCGCGTCAATTGGCCAGTGATGAAGATTGCCTGATTATCCGTAACGGTTGGTTTAGTTATCGTTGGACGCAAATTTTAGAAAAAGGCAAAATTGCCAAGTCGTCTACAGTATTGACTGCCAATCGTGAAGAAGGTGATACACCAAAGCCGTTTTCTCCAGTTGCTATCGATGAAGCCGTTGCTAAAATTAAAGCAGAAAAACCCGCCATGGTTTTTGCGCCGCACGTTGAAACCTCATCTGGTATTATTTTATCAGAAGACTATATCAAAGCATTGGCCGAGGCCGTTCATAGCGTTGGCGGCTTATTAGTCATTGACTGTATCGCTTCAGGTTGCGTCTGGCTCGATATGAAAGACTTGGGCATTGACGTGCTTATTAGCGCGCCGCAAAAAGGCTGGAGCAGCACACCGGGCGCAGGTTTGGTCATGCTGAGCGCCGCTGCGGTGCAAAAAGTAGACAGCACCGAGTCTGATAGCTTTAGTTTAGATTTAAAACAGTGGTTAAACATCATGCGCGCCTATGAAAATGGCGGTCATGCGTACCATGCGACGATGCCAACCGATAGCTTACGTCAGTTCCGCGATACCGTTAATGAGGCCAAAGAAGTGGGCTTTGATAAACTATGTGCGGCACAGTGGGAGCTTGGTCAGCGCGTCCGTGAAGTATTAGCTACTAAAGGTATTGAGAGCGTTGCAGCAGAAGGTTTTGAGGCGCCGGGCGTCGTGGTTGCTTATACCGAGCGAGATGATATGCATAAAGGGAGCGCCTTTGCTGAAGCTGGCATGCAAATCGCTGCTGGTGTACCGTTAAAAGTAGGCGAGCCTGATAACTTTAAAACCTTCCGCTTAGGTCTATTTGGTCTCGATAAATTGACCGATGTCGACGGCGCGGTACAGCGTTTTGAAAAAGCGCTTGATGAAGTATTGGCTAAATAGTTTAAATAATTACTATATTTATAATAATGACTGTATTTATTAAGTTGTTTTTATAGTAAAAAGGATACTGAGCCTGTGTAACGAGGGTTCAGTATTTTTTACCTATTTATTATATTTTATTATATAATGTATTTATATAAAACGAATTTAAATCTGTATTTGATAAAAATTGGCTTAGGTAAACATTATGAGTATACAAATAGACTGGCAGGCATTTACGCCAATCTCCTTAGTAGGCGGTCTGATGCTAGGGGTGGCGACCGTTATTCTGCTATTGGGTATTGGTCGTATTGCGGGTATTAGTGGTATTTTCTCAAGTCTTTTAAAGCCCAAGCGCGTCGAGATGTGGCAGGTGTTATTTATCGCCGGTCTTGTTATCTCGCCGTTATTATATCGTTTGGTCAATCCGTTACCAGTGATAGAAGTAAGTACTTCTATACCGTTATTAATTGGCGCAGGTTTGCTGGTAGGCTTTGGCACGCGTTTAGGTTCAGGCTGCACCAGCGGCCATGGTATCTGCGGTAATGCGCGACTGTCACCACGTTCGATGGCGGCGACGGCGACCTTTATGTTGTTTGGTATTGTGACCGTTTATGTTGGTCGCCATGTCTTGGGCTTGATTTAAAAGTCATATAGACAGCACGTTGCGAAGACAGCGATGAATATTGTTTATAACAGCTAGTCATAATAGATTGTTATAACAGCTTGGATTAACACATTAGGTGCGAGAAACAAACATGCTAAAAAATATAATTGGATTACTGGCAGGGTTATTATTCGGTTTTGGACTGCTGATATCAGGGATGACCGACCCTGTTAAAGTGCAGGGTTTTTTGGACGTCTTTGGTGCGTGGGATATTTCTCTAGCACTGGTGATGGGCGGCGGTCTGGCGGTGGCGATAGTCGGCGTGCAACTGGCTAAGCGGCAAAAGAATAGCTGGATTGGCACCTTAATTGAGATGCCAACCAAAACTACTATCAATAAAAAACTGCTAATCGGCGCGATGCTATTCGGTATCGGTTGGGGCTTGGTGGGTATTTGCCCAGGACCGGGTATCGTGCTGCTAGGTACCGGACAATGGCAGGCGTATGTCTTTATCCCAGCGATGATAATCGGTATGCTGATTTACCAATGGCTTGAGCCAAAGCTTAATTAGTCGTTAGGTTGATAATAATCTTAGTTTTCTTAGTTCAATAAAAAGGTCAGCCTAATTCAATTAGGCTGACCTTTTTTATACTCAATGACTTAGCATACAAAAAGCTTATACTGCATTGTTCTACGTTGTACTTGGGCTGACTTTTGGCGTTTCGTGAGCCAATGATTTTGCTGCTTGACGCAGCTCAAACTTCTGTACTTTACCGGTGCTGGTTTTTGGAATTTCAGCAAAGATAATATATTTAGGCACTTTAAAGCCAGCCAAATGCTGCTTGCAGTGCGCCATCACATTATCGCGTTGCAAGGTACTGCCAGCATGAATCTCGATAAAGGCGACAGGCACTTCGCCCCATTTGTCATGCGGCGCGGCGACGACAGCACAGCTTTGCACTTCAGGCATTTTATATAAGACGTTTTCGACTTCGATACTAGAGATATTTTCGCCACCTGAGATGATGATATCTTTAAGCCTATCCATGATTTTGATATAACCGTCGGGGTATTTGACGCCCAAATCACCGGTGCGGAACCAACCATCAGCAAAGGCTTCTTCGGTCGCTTTACGGCTTTTTAGGTAACCTTTCATCACCATATTACCGCGCAGTGCCAGCTCACCCATCTCTTCGCCATCTGCAGCAACCGGCTCAGTGGTCCCTTGTTTAAAAAGCTCAAAGCCTGTCATCAAATGCGAGGTCACACCTTGGCGTGATTTTTTCTGCGCGCGAGCAGCGACATCAAGCGCATCCCATTCTTGTTGCTCAGCGCAGACAGTGACCGGCCCATAGACTTCGGTGAGACCATAAACGTGCGAGATATGAAAACCCATTGCTTCCATAGCAGCGAGCATGGTTTCAGACGGCGGCGCGCCGGCGACCCAGCCTTTTACTTCATGGTTAATGGCTTCTTTATATTCAGGTTTGCCGCCGGCAATCATATTGTGCACTACCGGCGCTGAGCAATAATGCGTGACTTTATGCTTGGCAATCAGCTGCAAAATCAAATCAGCGTCAATCTTACGTAAGCAGACGTTGACGCCCGCGCGCTCAGCGATGGTCCATGGGAAACACCAACCATTACAGTGGAACAAAGGCAGTGTCCATAGATACATCGGGTGCTTGGGCATATCCCAATCTAAAATATTGGAGACGGCATTGAGCGTGGCACCGCGATGGTGATAGACCACACCTTTGGGCTTGCCAGTGGTGCCAGAGGTATAGTTGAGCGCAATGGCATCCCATTCATCTAATGGTTTTTCCCAATTATCCAAACTGTCTGAGCTGGCGATTAATTCTTCATAGCTCATACTACCAAAACGCTCGATATCGAGCGCCGCATCTGTCGCATGAATAACGATTAGATTGGGGAAGGCTTCATCAATCATCTCAGCATGCTCAGCAAACTCGCTGTCTAAGATTAACACTTTGGCTTCTGAGTGCTGCAGACAAAAACTTAACGCATTGATATCCAGTCGAGTATTAAGGGTACAAAGGACGCCACCTGACATCGGCACACCAAAGGCGCATTCGACCATCGCTGGGGTGTTTGGCATCATGACCGCCACGGTGTCATTTTTATCGATACCCAATTTGCGCAGACCGTCAGCCAATTGACGGCAACGATCGTAGGTCTGCTGCCACGTTTGCGTGAGGTTATTGTGTTCTAAATCGTCATAGATGATAGCGGTTTTATCAGGATAAACCTGTGCGCTACGGATGATGAAGTCAATAGGGGTAAGCGGTTGATAGTTGGCAGCGTTTTTGCCAAGACCTGTGTGGAAGTCTGTCATTAGGATAGTCCTTTATCGTATTGCTAGTATTCGATGGTGCAGGGATTTAGCGAAGCGGTTGCTGATACTCAAGAAAACTTGTATTTCGCTGAGTATATGCTTTATATATCTAGCATGTCATAGCTCATGCTTATAGCGTATTTCTATAACAATGCCCTAGCTATTATAGCCAATCGAACTAAAAATTGGGCAGGTTTGTGGGGTTTACTTTGCTAAATGCCATAAAACTGAGTCATAAACCAAGTTGCTGAACATTCGCATCAATATATTGCTCACTCATCAGTCGCTTGTCCGCGTAGCTGATAAGAATGGCGGTGTGTTAGGATAACGGTAATACTAAATCCCGCAGTTGAATAATTTTGAGAATCCCGATTGCTTTTAAATCGCTTAACTGTATTTATAAAGCCTAACTCTCTTTAGAAGTAGCCCACAAACCATTCATAAGGAAAATGATATGACCGCCAGCCGCACTGCCAACACCATTGAGACCGCCAGCACCAACGAGCACTATCCGCATTTATTGGAGCCGCTCGATTTGGGCTTTACCACGCTTAAAAATCGCATGGTAATGGGTTCGATGCATACGGGGCTTGAAGACCGTTTTTATAATTACGGTAAACTGGCGGCGTATTTTGCCGAACGTGCGAAAGGCGGCGTGGCAATGATGATTACGGGCGGTATTTCACCCAATCGTGAAGGTTGGTTGCTACCGGCTGGCGGTACGATGAACACGCGCGCTGATGTCCTTAATCATCAACGCGTCACCCGTGCGGCGCATAAATATGACAGCAAAATCATCATGCAAATCTTGCACAGTGGTCGCTATGGTTATCATCCGTTTGCAGTGTCAGCAAGCCCGATTAAATCGCCAATCTCGCCATTTAAACCACGTAAGATGAGCATTAAAAATATTGAGCAGACCGTTAAAGACTACGCGCGCTGTGCAAAATTGGCTAAGCAAGCCGGTTATGATGGTGTCGAAATCATGGGCTCAGAAGGCTATTTGCTCAATCAATTTTTATCGCGTCATGTCAATAAACGTACGGATGAATACGGCGGTGATATTCAAAACCGCATGAAATTTGCCGTTGATGTGGTGAAAGCCGTACGCGAAGCGACGGGGGAAGACTTTATTATCCTCTTCCGCTTGTCAGTGATTGATTTGGTCAAAGACGGTAACGTCATGGATGAAGTCATTACTGTCGCTAAAGCCTTAGAAGAAGCAGGCGTTACCATTATGAATACTGGTATCGGCTGGCATGAAGCGCGTGTTCCAACCATTGTCACCAGTGTGCCGCGTGCGGCTTTTGTTGATTTCACCGCTGAGATTAAAAAGCATATCAGCATCCCAATGATGGCAGCCAACCGTATCAATATGCCTGAAACCGCAGAAGACATCGTCGCTAGTGGTCAGGCTGATATGATTCAAATGGCGCGTCCATTCTTAGCCGATGCGCATTGGGTGAATAAAGCTAAAAATGGCCAAGCAGATCGCATCAATACCTGTATCGCCTGTAACCAAGCTTGCCTTGACCATACTTTTGAGAATAAACGCTCGACCTGTTTGGTCAATCCACAAGCTTGCTATGAGACAGAATTGGTTTATAAGAAAACCAAAAAACCTAAAAAGGTTGCGGTTATCGGTGGCGGCGTCGCTGGCATGTCAGCCGCTCATGTTGCCGCGCTACGTGGTCATGACGTTACCTTATTTGAAGCGAAAGATATTTTAGGCGGTCAGTTTAACTATGCCAAGGTCATCCCGGGTAAAGAAGAATTCTTTGAAACCATTCGCTACTATATCAATGAGCTTGAGCACTTAGGCGTTGAGATTAAACTTAATACCAAAGTCGATAAAGCCATGCTTGAGAAAGCCAAATTCCACCATGTCATCGTCGCTACTGGTGTAGTACCGAGAAGTCTTGAAGGTAAGCTAGAAGGTGCTAATTTACCACAAGTGATGAGCTATGCTGAATTGCTTTCTGGTGAAAAATCAGTTGGTGAAACTGTTGCTGTCATTGGTGCTGGCGGTATTGGCTTTGATGTTAGTGAATATCTCACCGCCAATCACGGTCAGTCATTAGATGAAATCGGTCCTGATGCGCTAAAAGATCCAAGCTACCGTACGACGCCGCAGTCTATCAGCGAGTGGCGCGAAGAGTGGGGCGTGACCTCTGATACCAACTATCAAACCGAGGGTGGTCTGATTAAGCCTGAAGCCATCAAGCCGGTGCGCCAAGTATACTTAATGCAGCGTACCAAAGGTCGCTTGGGCAGTGGTCTTAATAAAACCTCGGGCTGGGTACATCGTGCTCACGTTAAATCGCACGGCGTCATCCAAGTATCAGGCGCCCAGTACGATAAAATTACCAATGAAGGTATTTGGATCACCAATAACCAAGGTCAAAGCCAGCTGCTACGTGTCGATAGCGTTGTGGTCTGTGCCGGTCAAGAGTCAGTCGTTGAGCTGATGCCAAACGTTGGCGATGCGCCAGACGCACAATATCACTTAATCGGTGGTGCGAAACTGGCAGCTGAGTTGGATGCAAAACGAGCGATTCGTGATGGGGCTGAGGTTGCGGCGAGTATTTAGAGTTCTAATTTGAATTAAGAGTTTAAATTGAGAATACGGTAGGGGAGAAATTCCCTGCCGTTTTTTTGTTAGGTAATGATGAGCTTTTTTGCTAATTCAGCTATTGAATTCTATCTTAAAGACTTGTTATTCTTAGGAGAAATTACCTTTAGGGAATAAACTATTTTATAAAGTTGCCTTAGGAAACTGCAAAGGCGCTGCCTGCTCAACCCCAAACACTTCAAAGTCCGACTCAGCAAACGACTGTTGATTAGCAATCAGCTTAGCACCGCAGCTGGTGACATCACCGCCGCGCGCAATGGGCGCGCCATCGACGATAAAGGATGGGTCACCACTAAGAATAGTGGTCACCTTTTTGCATTTTTTACAGATGACTTTATCGCCTTTACGCGCGACAGGAATGCCGTTATGAGTGGTATGCGGTGAGCCGGAGACGACCGTCCCACCGTGAGAGGTCTTTGCGCCGACGGTTATATAGGCTGCCATAGTGCTACCTTGCTTAAACGTTTAAAGTTTGGACTTTTATAACGATTCTATTATTTGCATCATATTATAGAGGGCAAAAGCGCAAAATATCAAACTTAAGTTTATTTAAAGCTATAAATGATATGACAACCTTAGTCAACGTAAACTATGAAAGCTTTTGAGAAATTGACTGCAAGAGGAACTTGAGTCCCTTTATTTATTATTAATAACAAGCAAAAATCTACCCTTCCATTTCACCACGTAACCACGCAGACACGTCATCAATCTGCGCTGCCAAATCAGGATGCGCTCTGCTGAGCTCATCAAACTTAGCTTTAATATCATGCTTGTCGTACTTAACATCTGCCAGTGATTCTTTTAAAAGATCAATCAACTCAACGTTTAGCGCGTCAGAGAAGATGACCACTTCGCGTATCACTGCTTGCTTCACATCAAGGTGTAAATCAATAATGCCCCAATCAAATCGCGTCTCGATATGATGGGTGAACTCAGGCGTCTTACCAAAGCGCCAATCCCAATCTGCCATCTGCTGATAGTATTTATTCAGGTTAGGCTGCTTGGCGAGACTGGCTTCATCCAACTCTTCTACTGGCGTAGTGTCGCCATAATCCGTGTCACGATAGTATTCGCAAAACGCCTCGATAATCGCCTCGGATAAGGTCTCGTGATTGATGTCTTCATTAAACTCAACCAAGTTAGCGACGCGCGCACGGACAGATTTGATACCTTTTGCTTTCAGTTTAAGGGGGTGCGGATTTAGATAATCGCTGAGCTTTTGCATGTTGGCATTGACCAATAAAGTCCCGTGATGAAAACTGCGATCAGCCGCATGTTTAAAGGCGCTACCTGATATTTTTTTATCGCCGACTTGCATATCGTTACGCCCAGATAAATCCGCGTCTATGCCCAGTTTTTTTAGCGCGTTGATGATGATGGTAAAGTTCGCTTCTTGATCGTAGTCGGCTTTGGGCGATAAAAAGGTAAAGTTGGTATTACCCAAATCATGAAACACCGCACCGCCGCCACTCTGACGCCGCGCCAAAAACACATCGTCGGCTTCCATCTTATCGATTTTGCATTCTACCCACGGGTTTTGCGAGCGCCCAATGACCACGGTCTCGCTATTGCGCCATAAGAACAGCGTGTGCGAGTCTGCGTCGAGCGTATTAAATATCCAATCCTCGGTCGCGAGATTAAACCAAGGGTTGGTAACGGCAGATTTTAAGATGCGCAGTTTCATTATTTATCCTTTTTCTCGAATGGTTTTTATAGATTGAGTGTCATAAATAGATACTGCCATTGTTGCTGATGCAAGGTTGGAATTCAATGGCTGTGTGGTAGGGAGGAGGGTTTTAGGAATTCAAATATTGTGATGTAGCGGGGAGTTTTGGTTAGATTTTGAGAATACGATTTATAGGTTTTTGAGGAATAATTAGTTGTTGGAGCTAATCCTGCTATCCGCTTGTATCTAACTTGTCGATGGCGTGCGGACTGGTTTGTCTGGTGGCGTTCCAACATTCGAGCGACCACCCCCAGCCATAGTCCGCATCGCCATCGTCGGCGTTAGGATACCGCTACTATCAGGGCTAGCGGTAACATCCTATTATTGTTAGTATCTATCGTGTTTTGCCTTCTGATTACTTACAGTATCTTAAGGCTTAAAATATATAGAGCGCTATATTGAAAGAGAGGTCAACATTGAAAACTCATTATATTAATAACATCAATAAAGACAACCATAAAATGATGGCTGACTGGAACTCTATAGGACGAGTGGTCATAAAAAATAGCAAGGGTATCTATTTGAAAGGTGATGGATTATATTTTCATGTTAATGATACGGTTATTGACTTAGATTTAGCTAAGATATTTTTAGAAAAAAAGGAAAAAGCAAAGAATGAAAAACCAGATGTCTTTATAGCTTATAAAACTAAGGCTGAATGGAATGCTGTTGGTCACATCGTTAAAAAAGGTAGTAGAGGGGTTTATTCAAAAAGTGAGGAAACGATCTTATTCAGCTCCTATAATACTTTTATAAATAGACCATTGGCAAAGAAGTTTTTTAGACAGCAACAATATTATTTAAGAAAAAAAGAAGAAGAAAAGGGTGAGAAATAATATCAGCTACAGTGAATAAAAGTCTATTAGCGATATCCCATTTTAAGTTTAGGGTATTTACATAAGATCCATTCTTGTAAGCCAATTATAGAGTTTTCATTTTGTTGGTGAGCAGCTGCACGTAGTTTCTTAAGAGACTTACGAGTAGGATGGACGGTATGGTAACAAACTCCAACGCCAGTTATTATAGCCCTGCCGTTATTTTTATCTTGCAATTTAGTCTTTTTACTATTAACTTTTAATCCAAATCCTCTAAAGACTTTAATTACTTCTGCAAAAATCAAATCTTTCTCTTTTATATTACTAAAACTAAATGTAAGGTCGTCTGCATAGCGAGAATACTTAATATTAGGATTCCTGCGCTCTAATGACTCTATAATTAGTTTATCAATATCGATCATAGCAATGTTAGCAGTAATAGGACTGGTAGGAAAACCTTGTGGTACTTTATTATCAACAATAATGTCTTCCAGTAAAAAAATAGGTATGTACTTATTAAGAACTCTGTAACTGACACTATCAAAAAATTCTTCAATATCTATTGTTAATACATAGCGATGCTCAATATGAATTGAAGCATTGGTTACACAATTTCGATGAGGAACAAAAGCATGATCAGATTCAAATATGACATTCTGATGATAAATTTGTTGTAGCTGAGGAATCAATTGCCTTAAATGCGCCTTGTAAGCTTCATTTGGCATATATATTTTGCGGTATTTCCCATTATTTTTGGAAATTCTAGCAATTTGATAAGAGAAGTTGTCATTCATGATTTACGAATCCCTACTAAGAGCGTCAGCTCAATTGAAATCAGGGAGGTATACAAAAGTAAAAAGAGTGGACGAAGCATCTACACCCGAACCCTTTGCAAAAGCTAAATTATGAATGACGATTGATTCTAGGTGTTGGTATAGCTTTTGTCAAATATACAGTTACCTAAATAAAGTTCAGAATATTGAAAATAACTTTAAGAGTTACATCAACTCCAAAAGTATGCAACGAAAAACACCCCTCAAGACCATTTTTTATCTAGCCAAATTTTACAAATCTTCCCGCAAAATCCTCGCCATATTACGCTCGGCAAGTCCCGTGATAAACACATACGGATTGACGCCTGCGCTGCCAGGGATTAACGCGCCATCTTGCACGTAGATATTTTTATGCCCTTTGACGCGTCCAAATCCATCGGTTGCCAAGCCTAATACACAGCCACCAAGCGGATGATAGCAGAAGTCATCGCCAAAGCCTTTGGTAAATAATAAGCTTGAAGTCGAGCCACCATTTACTTTGGCGAGCTTTTCGATCAGCTCTTTGGCAGCGTTTACCGAGTACTCATTTTGCTCGCGTTTCCAGTTAAGTTTGACGGTTTTAGTGGTTTTATCATAATAATAATTGCCACGTTCTGGGTTGTCAGTGATGGCGAGATATAGAGTCGTCCACGTCTCGAGTCCTAGCGGCAACGGCGCGAGTTCGGCAAAGATTTTGTACTTTGAGCCGTCTCTATCGCCATCCCACATATTTATCCCTTTAACGGGAATGGTAGATTGAGTGGTGCCTGCAGCGTGGACGAAATTGCGACCGGTCATGATGTTACCGTTGGGTCCCCAATGTTGACCAATATGTTCGTTTAGGTTGTTTAGTTTCCTTTCTGCTTGGCTTTTGAGTAGCAGCTCTGAGGTGCCCGTACTGCCGGCATTTAGAAATAGCTTATCGCAGGTATAATGCTCAATTTTATCGATGCCGCCTGTAGTATTTAACACATGAACTTCTAATCTGAGTTGCTCATTATCGAGCGCTTGGATGCTATTAACTTTGCGCAAGGTTTTGACCGTGACATTGCCGGTGGCTTCGGCGTCTTTTAGGTAGGTTAAATCCAGTGAAAATTTGCCCGCATTGTTGCCATAAATGACTTCACCGCCGAGTGCTGACGGATAGACTTCGCCACGCGCTTCTTTTTGCATATAATCAAAGTCATAGCTATTACCAAAGAATTCGGTTTTAAGTCCCGCTTTTGCTGCTTGGCGTTCAGCTGCGCGAGTGTACTCATAATGCTCGGACTCATTAAAAAACGATTCAGGGATTTTACTGACTTTCAGATTTTTCATGGCACGGGGAAAATAAGTATCGTACATCTCATTAGAATCAATCCAAGGAAACACTGCTTCAAAATGCGAGCGTCTTGGCTGAATGGCAATCGCGCCATTGACGATGGAGCCGCCGCCATAAGCACGCCCTGCGAATACTTTCATATCGTCGTATTCGATTAAATCCAATACCCCAGGATATTTTCTGATAGGAATTGGAATCGGGATAGGGGCGTTTGGCATATTGCTAAACCAGCTTGAGCGTTTATCGGCGCTAATCATTTTGCAAAAGGTGTCGTGATTTGGCGTTCTATCCCAGCGCATACCCATCTCAAGTATCAATACTTTATGACCTTTTTCGCTTAATCGTAGCGCTGATACCGCGCCGCCGTAACCACTACCGACGATGATATTGGGAAAGTGTCCAGCTTGAGTAATTTTGCTTGGTAGTTTTGGCTGCTTGGCAAGCGTTTGGCAACCGCTCACCGCAGCGGAGGTGCTGATAGCGCCTAAGCTTAAACCCATGGCTTTAATCAGTTGGCGTCGTTGCATGGTGTATCCTAATTTGATATTTAAGCTAAAAAAAGCCTGTATGAAATAATATTAGCTTTCGACCGCAAAGGTGCGCTAAGCCAAGCGAGCATCATATTAGCAAACATAGGTTGCGTTATTATTTCAGTCACACGATTGCTGTAATACTTATAGATAAATCGGGCTTTCGTTCATCGATTATTCTTGCCAGTTTTTAGTCAGTTATTTTTATAGTAAGGCGTAAACTTGACCAAATAGGGAATTTACCTTATTATCTTGTTTCAATGTACTAGAACACAAATACATTAAAACATTCTTATCATTAAAAACGCTAAATAATTCGGCAAAGACAACAATAGTAGTAATTAATTTAAAACAATAAGGTTTAACTATGACAACGAAAAATACCGCCACGGGCTACGGTTTACATCAATCCATCTTGCCGAATAGCGAGGGTTTATATGGTGAGTTCGGTGGCAAAATTGCTCATCCTGAGCTTGCCAAAGCCATGAGTGAGATCGAAGTAGGTTTTCGTGAAATTATCAAAGACGACGACTTTATCAAAGAGATGAAGCGCTTACGTGAGACTTATGTCGGTCGTCCAAGTCCCATTTATCATGCGCAGCGTTTGACCCAGCATTGCGGCGGCGCGCAGATTTATTTTAAACGTGAAGATTTAAACCATACGGGCGCGCATAAGATTAATCACTGTTTGGGTGAAGTGTTATTAGCCAAAAAATTAGGCAAAAAAAAGGTGATTGCGGAAACGGGTGCGGGGCAACACGGCGTCGCGTTGGCAACGGCAGCAGCCTTGATGGGTATGGAGTGTGAGATTCACATGGGTGTGGTCGATATTAAAAAAGAACATCCAAACGTCAGCCGGATGAAGATTTTGGGTGCCAATATCGTGCCAGTCTCACGCGGCGCAGGGACGCTAAAAGAAGCAGTCGATAGCGCCTTTGAGACTTATTTGAATGAGCTTGATACTAGCATGTTTGCGATTGGCTCGGCATTGGGGCCGGCGCCATATCCTGAAATGGTCAGCTATTTTCAGTCAGTAGTTGGACATGAAGCACGGGCGCAGTTCTTAGCGACGACGGGTAAGTTGCCTAATAAGGTGGTCGCTTGTGTTGGCGGCGGCTCCAATGCTATCGGCATGTTTAGCGGCTTTTTTGATGATGCAGAGGTACAAAAAATCGGCGTGGAACCTGCAGGTGAGGGCTTAGATACACCCAATCATGCGGCAACAATGTCGCTCGGCGTCAAAGGCGAGATTCATGGGTTTAAGTGTTATGTATTGCTCGATGAAAAAGGCGAGCCTGCACCGGTACATTCGATTGCCTCTGGTCTAGATTATCCGGGCGTTGGACCACAGCATTCGCACCTACGAGATTTACAACTGGCTACTTATGAATCAGCGACTGATGCAGAGTGTTTAGAAGCCTTTATGGCGCTATCACGCCTTGAGGGTATTATCCCTGCCTTAGAGTCGGCACATGCCATTGCCTATGCGATGAAAATCGCCAAGGATATGTCAGCGGATGAGACAATTTTGGTCAACTTGTCAGGGCGCGGCGATAAAGATATTGATTTTATTTTG
This sequence comes from Psychrobacter sp. CMS30, assembly GCF_904846565.1. NCBI lineage: Bacteria > Pseudomonadati > Pseudomonadota > Gammaproteobacteria > Moraxellales > Moraxellaceae > Psychrobacter > Psychrobacter sp. CMS30. The sequence continues at coordinate 63,997 of NZ_CAJHBF010000010.1, forward strand.
GATAAGGTAAAGCTATAAAAAATCTGCAAGCAGTATAAAAAGACAACAGCTCTCAAGCGTTTAACCAGTTATCATCGTGGTTTTTTTAACGTCTAACGCTTGATAGGATTCACCCATGTCCAACCGCGACCTCATTATTTTTATGACCCTGTCCTTTATGTGGTCGCTGTCTTTTATTTTTTACCGTATCGGCGTGCCGGAATTTGGCTCGCTAGCGTTTGCCAGTTTGCGGGTGGTATTTGCCGGTTTGGTGATGCTGGTTTTTGTCTTAATCAGCTCAAAAAACAGAGCAGGCATACGTGATAACTGGAAGGTTTTGACCCTAGTCGGACTGTTTTCTGCCGCTATTCCTTTTATCCTGTTTGCCTTTTCAGCGCGCTCGGTCAATGCTGGGGTGTTGGCGGTGCTTAATGCCTCTGTACCGATGATGAGCGGTTTTATCGCCAGCACCTTTTTTAAAGACCGACTGTCAAAAAAACAAATTATCGGCTTAATCATTGGCGTTATCGGCGTGATTATTTTGATGAGTGAGAACTTATTTGGCGGCAGCGGGCAGGGCGCTGGTTCAGGTTCAGGGTTACTGCCGATGGGCTACGCATTATTGGCCTGTGTTGGTTATGCGGTCGGCGCCAATATCACCAGAAACTATTTATACGATGTCTCGCCGGTGGCAATTACCGCAGGCTCGCTTATCATTGCCAGTATTATCATGCTGCCGATAGCGGTGTATGAGTTTCCCTATGGCAAAACCATTAGCCTCACTGCTTGGGTATCAGTGATTTGTATCGGCGTCTTTTCAACCGCCATCGCGCTGATTTTTATGAATCAACTCATTAAAAGTATCGGTCCGATGCGCGCGACCAGTATTACCTTAGTGATTCCGATTTTTGCCATTATTTTAGGCTATCTGCTGCTTGGTGAGGCTTTAGACACGCCAGCGATTATCGGCTCGGTGGTGATATTATTTGGTACCTATTTGTCTTTAGAGTTGTCTATCAAAAAGATGCTTAAATCCTAAGACATTGATTTTTTTTCTAATTGATAAACAACCTTTTAATAAATGGCACTTATCTAACACCTTCTACCATAATAAATTGAATGGGAAAGGTAATGATGTCAAACGCCTTGGCAAATGGCATCAGCGTTTTAAGCCTTTTTTCTTCTGCTAAAGCTTTGTCTGGTTGATAATGATAAAACTTTAGCGTGGTCGGTTGCGGCAAGCGATAGGCGAGCGTCTCGATATTTTTCACCGCCGGAGCCACCGTCACAGGGAGCCGCCAGAGATTTTTTGTACAGCGTGTCATACCACCTGCAAAACCGTCATGACAAGTAAAATCAAACCCTTCAAGTTTAGCAGTTTCACCGGCGGCTAGTAGATGGGTCGGTTTTTCAAACCATAATATGGTGGCAATGCATCCTTGCGCTGAGGTGCAGCCTTGCTCGCCTATTCTTATTCTAAAATATGGCGCATTGAATGCCGGCATGGGCTTAAAGGAAAAATAAGCCAAATCTACTTGGTTTAAAATATCAATAAATTCACGATCTCTCTTGGCGCTCTGCACCAAATAGCTGCGCTTTTCTCCCGCAAATACAATCGCATGTTCAACGCCTTGAATAGGCGCGGCGGGCTTACCGACAGCAATAATCGTGTCGGTAAATTGCTCTTCGGCTACCCATTTGGCATCTTCTTGTACCATCAATTGATAATCGAGCTTTTCGCTGACAATACAGCCGCTTAAACCTAAAACTAATGAGCCAGCTAAACATAGTCTGGAAAGTAATTTTGACATTATATTTTTCTCTGCTTAAAAAATAAAGGGCAATCGAGAAAGGATTGTTAAATATGATATTAAGCCAATTTTGCATAAATAAGTTGACTAATTTGCTAAATGGATACAAGTAACGCATTAAAGTTTTAGCGAAAAAATTAGAGAAGCGTTAAGAGCTTAACCTTTGTCGCTGTTCAATTAAATAGAGAATCCCATAAAGTTGCTGCTGATATATTGACAAAGGTCGACATTCGCTATTTAATCTAGAAACCAATGCCAACTATAAAAAGTGTAAATAATTTTATGGTTTGGTTGTGTTTTTAACTGACAAAAGGATATTGTCATGAGCGCTCAGCTGTTTTTAGGATTTATGAAATCTGTTACCCTTTCTCGTTCTTCGCGCTATTTGTTCACTGCCGGTTCTTTGACGGCGTTAAGTCTCGCCATCAGCTCAGCGCATGCCGCTGGCATCGAATACAGCAAACAATCGGTCGCGCCTTTTTTTGAGCCGGGTAATTATGCCGAGCTATCTTATGCGTATGTTGACCCAAAAATTGAAGGCACCGATGCCGCTGGTAATAAAATCGGCGACATGATGGATGACTTTGATTTACCCGGCGCGGCTATTAAAATCGCCCCGACCGCCAATACGGCATTGGCAGTAATTTACGAGCAACCCTTTGGCGTCGATACCAAATATCCAGCAGGGAATATGTTTAACAATAGCATGGGTACGACCGAGGCGCGGGTAGAGACAACCGGTATCACGCTTTTAGGCGGCGGTAAGATTAATAATAATGTCTGGCTATATGGCGGTCTTGAATACCAAACGTTAAAAGGCAAGATTACTGGCGCGCAGCCAGTCGGTTTGACTACTGCTGTCTCTCAAGTAATCGATGAAGCAGGCGCGCTCTTTGGCATACCAACGACTACCGCTTATTATGATTTGGTCAATAAACAAAATAATGGCACGATTACGCCAGCTGAAGCCGCAACTTTGGGTGCTATTAATGAAGCGGCTATTAATCCTGTGGCGATAGCGCCGACTTATTATACGTTAGACTTTGAAAACGAAAGCACGCTCGCGCCGGTGATTGGTATGGCGTATGAAAAGCCAGAGATTGCCTTGCGTGCAGCATTAACGTATCGCGCGCCCGCCAAATATCAGGTATCTGGGGTAGAAAACCTGCAAGTTATTTTGCCGCCTATCGCTGGCGGTGATGGGGTAACACCGGGACCAGCTACTGACGAAGTTGCCTTACCGTTAGCGGGCAAGACCGAAGTTAAAATGCCACAGTCGGTCAATTTAGATTTCCAAACCGGTCTCAGTGAAAAGTATCAGTTGCTGGGTATGGTCAACGCGCGCTGGGTAGATTGGAGTAACTTTAGTGTTGCCCCGCCTTTAGCGACATTATCAACACAAGAGCCACTAGCTGCTTATAAAAAAGACGGTTACGCGGTTGAGGTGGCATTGGGTAAACAGTTTAATCCAAAAGTTTCAGGCGAAGTACGCTTGGGTTATGACCATGGCACTGGTGCGCCGCTCAGTTTATTAGGACCTTATGACTCTATCAAAAGCTTGGGATTAAGCGCGCAATATAAACTGACCGAGCAGCTTAGTGTTTCTGCGGGCGGTCAGTATATGTGGTTTGAAGGCGGTCCAGTCGATACCAAGGTTGATGGTCGCGTGGCCAATATCGATGATGGTACGGGCTACGCACTTGGCATGAAGCTTGGTTATCATTTTTAAAAAATAACTGAGATTGTTTGTTAAAAATAACGATTAGAACAAGCACTTACTTTAAAAAGTAGGTGCTTTTTTATTGTTTGGTGCGAGCTTTATTAATCAACGCTTATATCTTGGCAAAACAGCCCTTCCAAGCATTCTCGATTATCCCCATTAGTATGCCAAATGGATGGTATCTGCATCGCTTGATTTAGTCGATAGTAGGCCATTGACCTATAATGCATCTTGTAACTATCTTCAGTAGTGCTAGGCGCTGGATAAAGCTGTTGACGCTCACTATCGGATAACGCCATAAAATTAAGATAGTTTGTTGCATCTTTTGCCAAGATACTATTAGGTCGTTTGCTGAGTGCAACCATCGTCTGCTTATACTCTGGTTCTAGAAACTCATGAATATCATCATCCGTCCATCCGGTATTGTCTGAGCCAAAAAATAAGTAATAGCGATACGAATCTAGTAGCATCTTGGCATCTTGCACCGCATAGCCATTTGGATAACGCGTTATATAATCTTCCCAAAATACCGCACGCTCAACCAACTCTGCAAAAGAGGTAGTAATGGCGGCATCACTCAAAAAGATATCTTGATTTTCTATTGCCATCCGCTGGATAAATGCTTTTTGGTCTTGGCGCAAATAAGGGGTGAAAATATCAGCCATTGCTTTCAAATCATGATTAAAGGCATAGTAACCTTCGCCTAAATTGTAAACTCTAACATCAGCATCATTTTGGATGAGGCCAATCAAGTAGCGTACGCGTGGGCTCAGATTGTTTAGTTTTTCTTCCGCTACTTTTTCGCCTTCCTCTAAGGCATTCATCACGTCAAAAAAATCTTGGTCAAATTCTGAATTACTAATATCAGTTTCCTCCCATAAAAAACGCTCATACATCGCTTGATAGTCTTTTAGTAAATTCAATACTTGGGCATTACTGGCCGTTGGCAAACAGGCTGTTAATTGTTTTTGGATGGCATAAATAGCGTCAATCTTGCTGCTGTTATCCACTTTTCCCATAGATTTACTCAATGCTAAACAGGTTTTTGCGTCTAGCGCTGAGTCTGTTGCGGTAGTCGTTTTGGTTGCTGGTTTTTCTAAGGATGCCTGCTTATTAACTTGTTCTGTATTTTTCGCCTCATTTGCTTCAGATAACGCATCTGATTTGGGTTGGCAGGCGCTCACACCCACGCTCACACCCAAGAGGAAAATTAGCCCTATCGTAAGTGATAATATGGTTTTTTGCATGGACTCTATCCCTTAAGTAAATGCCAAAAAAGTGAAGGCTAATAATGGTGATAGTTATTTAAAAAATTGGCAAAAGAAGAGTGGGTGGCGCATATAACGTTTAATAAAATTCCCACTGATTTTATTATCTTAATACCCTTATAAGGTCACATAAATAATAGCGTTTAAAAGGTTGAAAATATACTTGCGTCGGTGTTTTTGTTTGTAAGTTTTACTTGGAATCCTCCTCTCTACCCCCTATAAAGAACACGGCTGATCAATAGACGGCTTCATAATGATAAGTGACAATATGATAAGTGATAATGACGAGCGCTATTTATCAATATTTAACCACTCTTAAAACCGTATTTTTATAACAACAAACAAGGCATCTCATGGCACACGATAACTTATTCGAACCCGTAAAAATGGGCACTCAAACTCTAAAAAATCGCATCATCATGGCACCGTTGACCCGCTTACGTGCGGTTGAACCGGGCGATGTTCCTACGGCGTTAGCCAGCGAGTATTATGCGCAGCGTAGTGGTGCAGGATTGGTCATTACCGAAGCGACGCAGGTGTCTTTTCAGGCCAAAGGTTATGCGGGCGCGCCCGGTATCCATACCGAAGACCAAACGACGGCATGGAAAACCATCGTTGATAATGTCCATGCCAAAGGCGGCAAGATTGTCGTCCAGCTATGGCACACGGGTTTGGTCGCCCATGAAAGCGTCCAACCAGATGGCAAAGCGCCTATCTCAGCGTCTGATATTGATGTTGGTGTACGTACCTCATTGCGTGACAGTAATAACCAAGCGATTCGCGTTGCTGCCACACCGCCACGCCCAGCCACACTTGAGGAAGTGCAGCAAGTTATCGCTGACTTTGGGCTTGCGACCAAAAATGCCAAAGAAGCAGGTTTTGATGGCGTAGAGATTCATGGCGCGCATGGTTATCTGCTACATCAGTTTTGGGTTGAGCAAACCAACCAGCGTGATGATGAATATGGTGGTAGCCGCGAGAATCGTGCGCGTTTGACCCTTGATGTCATCGATGCTTGTGTCGCTGCGTGGGATGCTGACCATGTTGGTATTCGCGTATCACCGCTTGGTACGTTTAATAATGTCGAAGCGGGCTACAATGAAGACGAAAACATCTGGCTCATTGAGCAGATTAATAAGCGCGGTTTGATGTATCTGCATCTCTCTGAGCCTGACTGGGCAGGTGGTACGCCTTATAGCCCTGAATTCCGTCAGCGCGTTCGTGATGCTTTTGGGCAGATGATTATTGCTGCTGGTGGCTATACCGCTGAAAAAGCAGAGCAGAACATTAAAGATGGCTATATCGATGCGGTGGCTTTTGGTCGTGACTATATTGCTAATCCTGACTTAGCGGAACGTATCCGTGAAGGTGCGCCGCTTAATGAGCAACATCCGCAAACGTTTTATGGTGGTGGTACGGAAGGCTATACCGATTATCCGTTTTTAAACCAAGCATAAGTGTTTATCGGATAAATCATTCAACGGGCTTTATTGATTAAAATAAAGTGACAATGCATAAAAAAGCCACCCTGCGATAATCAGCAAGGTGGCTTTTTTAATGGGTAATATTTGACTATTTACCAAAGTTACCCATTTGGTAATCACGAAACGTTTGCTTTAACTCCGCTTGGGTATTCATGACAAACGGACCGTAGCCTGCTACTGGCTCACCGATCGGTTCACCACTTAATAGTAATAATTTAACCGTACTTGGCGCGTGCTCATCATCAGAGAGCTTAGGGTATGTTAGCTTAATGCTATCGCTTACCGGCGTTGCTGATGGTTCATTGGCAGCATTGATATCAGAATCAAGATCAGTATCAGTTGGCGTGGCAAACTGAATCAGACTGCCTGCGCTCACTGGCGTATCGTTAATCAGTAGCGTACCTTCTTGTACCAATATCATGACATTATGGCTGTTTGGCACTTGCAGCGTCGTTGAGCCAGCGCTATGCAATGCAATATCCCACATGTTGATAGGTGTAAAGGTACTTGCCGCGCCTGTCGTATCTTGCCATTCACCTGCAATAATCGCCGCTTTACCTATCTCATTTCCGTTTTCATTATCGGTTAACTTAACGATAGGCAAATCAGCCCGTGTTAAAGTTTGATACTTGGGCTCAGTCAGCTTATGGGCGCTTGGCAAATTGACCCATAATTGCACCATGCTAAAAGGACCGCCACGCTGACCAAAGGCTGGCGAGTGGAACTCTTCGTGCATGATGCCGCGCCCTGCGGTCATCCATTGCACACCACCTTCTTGAATGACGCCATAACCACCGGCCGAATCAGCATGACTAATCTCGCCGGCATAGGCAATCGTTACCGTCTCAAAACCTTTATGCGGATGCTGCCCGACGCCGTGCGGCTGCGTCTTATAGTTCGGATTTGGGGCAAAGTTGGTTGGCTGACCATAGTCTAATAATAAAAACGGGTCGGTATGACGATGATTAAAATCAGGATCGTCATCTAGGTGGTTGAACAATGTTTTGACATAAAAACCGTCGCCGACCCAATGCGGCTCTTTATCGCCGTGAATATGTTTGATGGAACGCATTGAACACCTCGTAAGCCTAAGCGTATTAATAAATACCCATCTAGTTAACAGTTATTCTTTAGCCACAATTATTTAACACGAGTTATTTAAATGCTCATGATTAAATAATAATGCTTCAATAATAATCTGCTAACTATTAAGTAATTCTAAATTTATATGAGTCTATATAATGATTATATTCACAGTTATCAAGCGTTTAGTGGTTTCTATCCCATTCGGATAACCTGCGTTTAGATAACTGGTGTTTGAATAGCTATCGTTTGAATAGCTGTCGTTTGAATTAAAGGTATGCCTTAATATCAAACCACTTCGCCGCAAACAAAACCGCTGGCCCATGCCCATTGAAAGTTATAGCCACCAAGCCAACCGGTGACGTCGAGCACTTCACCGATAAAATATAGCCCGTTTTGATGTTTGCTTTGCATGGTTTTTGACGAGACTTCATCGGTTGTGATACCGCCGCGTGTGACTTCAGCGGTTCGATAGCCTTCGGTACCAGACGGTTTTAGCTGCCAGCCATTGAGTGTTGCGCCAAGCTCTATCAAGCGCTCATCTTTAATATTGGCAAGCTCGGTATCTTTGATATCGTCCCACAAATGCGTTTGTAGCGCTGCCAGCAGTTTTTTCGGTAAAGCATTGTCGCTATTGTCTGCCAAAACCGTCCGGATAAGCTGGCGTGGGTGCGATTTTTTATGGGCAAGAAAAAGCGCCGTCATATCTATATCAGGCAGCAAATTGATGCTGATGGTTTCGCCAAGATGCCAATAGTTGGACAGTTGCAGCATGGCAGGTCCCGACAGGCCACGATGGGTAAAGAGCAGTGGTAGCTTAAAGGAGATACGCTCATTACTGGCAATCACCGGCAGGCTGATACCGGCAAGCGTGCGAATCAGCTCACCGGTTTTATCGGTAAAAGTAAAAGGTACAAGGCTGGCATCGGTTGCTACCAGCGTATGTCCAAACTGCTGCGCAAGCTCGTAACCAAATCCGCTCGCGCCGAGTGTCGGAATCGATAAGCCGCCCGTCGCTACCACGAGCGACTCGCAGCGATAGCTGGTTTGCGGCAGCTTGCTTTGATTACCGCTGTCTTTTCTCTCTTGTTTTTCTTTTTTACTGAGCGCTTTGGTTGTTGATAGTTGAAAGTGGGATTTTTTATCGTTTTCGAGTGCTTGCACGCTGTCGACTTGGGTATTGAGTCTGACTTGCACACCCACGGCAGCGCATTCATCAAGGAGCATGGTTAAAATATCTTGCGCCGAATCATCACAAAAAAGCTGTCCGTGCTCGCGCTCATGGTAAGGGATTTTATGCTGCTCAACCATGCCGATGAATTCCCAACTCGGATAACGGCTCAGCGCGGATTTACAAAAATGCGCATTGCTACCGATAAAATGCTCAGGCTCGACGAAGTAATTGGTAAAGTTGCAGCGTCCGCCACCTGACATCAGGATTTTTTTACCGGCTTTATTGGCATGGTCGAGCACCAAGACGCGGCGACCACGGCGACCCGCGGTGAGCGCACAATATAACCCTGACGCACCAGCGCCGATGACGATGACATCATAGTGATTGTGTGATGGTGCATTGCGGGTATTTTCCATGACGATATGTTCCAAAAAGCGAGAGGTTATAAAGGTTAAAATAAAAGGTAACTATAAAGGCAGTAATAAAAGTAGCTATAACATTAACAATAAAATTAGCAGTAAAACAAATAGTAGATTTTGAGGCAAGAAAATAGCAGGTTATTGACTATAGCTTGCCGCTATTTTGAAGCCTATCTTTAGGCTAGCCATTGTCCATGTTTTCTTTCAGCTTACAAGGATTAAATAAGGCGATGAGAGATTCTCTATGCACCGAAAACTATCCAAGATGCTAAATAGGCAGGTATGGAGAATATTATTGAATAATCAATCGATTCATCAAGATATGTAATGCTTTATCAAGTATACAGCTGGGCAGCGGAATTGTTGTGATTCACGGTTGATGTCTTGCAACCCTCGTGCTTATTTGTCAAACTATCCTTAGGTGTCACATTATGGAAGATCACGCTTATCACCTGTAGCAGCGATTGTTGTTTGACGACTGGCGTTTGACGTCAGTCGCTTCATGAAAGCCGCTACCGGTCATAATAATTAGAAAAGGATGACTACGATGACTCAGAAATCATTTCCTCTCACGGCTGAATTTGTCGCCGCTGCCAATACCACCGCCGAACAATACACTAAAGAATACCAACAATCCATTGCGTCACCTGAGGCAAACGATGCCTTTTGGGCGAAGCGCGCCGAGCTGATTGATTGGATAAAAAAACCCACCAAAATTAGCAATGTTAATTATGACTTAGAAGATTTTCATATCAAATGGTATGAAGATGGTGAGCTTAATATTTCAGTCAACTGTCTTGACCGCCATGTTAAAAATAATCCCTATAAACCGGCGATTATTTGGGAAGGTGACCATCCGTCACTGCATAAAATCATCTCATTTAAAGAGCTGCATGAAGCGGTTTGTCGCCTAGGTAATGCCATGCGCAAACTTGGGGTTAAAAAGGGCGATCGCGTCACCTTATATATGCCCATGATACCAGAAGCGATGGTGGCAATGCTGGCGTGTACCCGTATTGGGGCGGTGCATTCGGTGGTGTTTGGCGGTTTTTCTGCTGAGAGTTTGGGCAACCGTATTATTGACAGTCAATCTAAACTGGTCATTACCGCTGACGAAGGTATCCGCGGTAATAAGCGCACGCCGCTCAAAGCCAGTGTCGACCGCGCTTTAGATATGGATGGTACTGATAGTGTGACCAACGTCATTGTCGTGCATCGTACGGGCAATTCTGTCCCGATGAGTGGTCGCCGCGATGTTTGGTATCACAGTTTGGTCGATGGTGAGTCAAAGCATTGCGAACCTGAGGTGATGAATGCCGAAGACCCGCTGTTCTTATTATATACCTCTGGCTCAACGGGCAAGCCCAAAGGCGTGTTACATACCACCGGTGGTTATATCACTTATGCGCTTTCGACCTTCCGTGATGTGTTTGATATTAAAGAAGACGATGTCTACTGGTGTACGGCGGATGTTGGTTGGGTGACGGGTCATACCTATGCCACTTACGCGCCGCTTGCCAATGGCACGACGACCGTTATGTTTGAAGGCGTACCAGAATATCCAACGTGGGCGCGTATCGGTCATATTATTGATAAACACCAAGTCACGGTCTTGTACACAGCACCGACGGCGATTCGCGCCATGATGAAAGAAGGTGATACCTTTGTTCGTGAGTCGAATCGTTCAAGTTTACGCTTGCTCGGCACCGTTGGTGAGCCGATTAATCCGGAAGCGTGGGATTGGTACTATCATGTCGTCGGCGGCGGTAAATGTCCGATTGTCGATACCTGGTGGCAGACGGAAACCGGCGGTATTTTACTGGCGCCGATACCGGGCACGGTAGATATGAAACCGGGTGCGGCGATGAATCCCTTGTACGGTATTGTACCCGTCGTCGTTGACGGTGATGGCGAGATACTTGAAGGTTCGGCCGAAGGCAACCTTGCAATTAGTGGTGGTTGGCCGGGGCAGATGCGTACCATTTATAATGATCATGAACGTTTTTTAAAAACCTATTTTACAGAATATCCGGGCTACTATTTCACCGGTGATGGTGCGCAGCGAGATGAAGACGGGCACTATTGGATTACCGGACGGGTAGATGACGTGCTCAATGTCTCAGGACATCGATTGGGCACCGCAGAGATTGAAAGCGCGGTAGTCGCGCATCCGGCGACCGCTGAGGCGGCTATCGTTGGTATGCCGCACGACATTCGCGGTATGGGTATTTGCGCCTTTATTATCCTAAAATCGGGCGAAACTGCCACTGAATCACTAAAATCAGAGCTGAACCGCCATGTGCGTATGGAGATTGGTCCGATTGCCAATTTAGATGCTATCTATATGGTCAATGTGCTACCCAAGACGCGCTCTGGGAAAATCATGCGCCGTATCTTGCGCAATCTTGCAGCAGGGCAATATGTTGGACTGGGTGATTTATCGACCCTTGCTGATAGCGCCGTTATCAATGAGCTAGTTGATGTGGTGAAAGCTGAACGCGGAGACTGATAGTAGCTATTAGATAGCTATCTAATAGGTATCGAATAACTATCGATAGATAAAATCGTCAAAAGTAATTTTTTAGCGCCAATAGCCAATAATTAGGCTTATAAATAAATTTTTATAAGTGTAAGTAAAACAATAAAGAGCCATGTTAGCAAAAATAGCATGGCTCTTTTACGTAGACGTTATTGATATTGACCGGCTTTAAAGGTTCAATATATTTAATATAGCTGCGCTGTTTTATGGCTCCAGCTTCTATGGTTTCTATAGTTAGTTCAACATAAAAGAAGCACGTTCAAAACAATCTTCTGCTGGTATAAATTTTCCTCGCTTGCTGTGTGCTTCGCACTCCAGAGGCTTCGAAAAATTCATCCCAGCAGCACGGTGTTTTTTACATTGAATCTACTATATTTTGCTCCCTACTTTATAAGGTTTACTGTCATTATGCCTGACTCTTCTTTGCCGCTTGCTCAGACATCAACGCCGAAAATTGCCATTATTGGTGGCGGCTTAACGGGCTTATTTACCGCAACCTTATTAGAGCGTGCTTTTAGCCAAATGAATGACCAGAAAATTAATGACCAGCAAGTTAATGACAAAGCCTTAATACCAGAAATTACTATTTTCGAAAAATCGCGCAGCGTCGGTCGTTTAGCGACTCGTTATCGCACCGATAGCCACACTAATAAAAAATGGCAATGGGCATTTGGCGCGCAGTTTTTTACCGCCAAGAGTACAAGCTTTCAGCAGTTTATTGAGCCTTGGTTACATACAAGTTTGCTACAGCCTTGGTGCGCGCAAGTAGTGAGCTTAACGCCAATAGATGCGAATAATCAGACACCTGATATTCAAGCTAAAGAGCAATGGAGTAGGGTTCAGGCGCGCTATATCAGTACGCCAAAAATGACCAGTTGGGGGCGAGCATTAGCCGATGAGTTACAGCATAGCACCATAAAATTTAAAACCCGTGTCGCACCTTTGGCAGAACATAACCAAGCACTGGATAATAAAGATAGTAAACAAACTGAACTATTTAATGAAGACGGCAACAGTCTTGGCAGTTTTGATTGGGTCATTTGTACCGCGCCAAATGCTCAAGCTGTAGAGCTGATGGTAGCTAGTGGTTTTTCTGAATTAGCAAAAATCACTGAGCCACAAATGCAAGCCTGCTATACCTTGATGCTTGGCTGGGATGATAAGCAGCCATTGCCTGAATCATTAAAGCATCAGGAAATGGTATGGGATGTGGCGTATGTGCAGGATTCTATACTTGATAGAATCTTTATCGAGCAGCAAAAGCCTGCGCATAATGAGCTATTACCCAGTATTACTATTCATGCGCGCAATGATTGGTCAGAGCAGCACGTTGATGCCGATATGGATACGATAAAAGCGCAGCTATTAGCAGCCGCCAAGCAAGCTTTATGTTGGAATGCAGACAGTACACCGAGCCAAATTGACTGTCATCGCTGGCGTTATGCTGCGACCGTCAATATTTCTAATACAAACTCTAATAATACAGATGCTAATACAGATGCAGTAGGCATATTGGTCGATAACGAGCAGCAATGGATTGTCAGCGGCGACTGGTGCGGGCAGGGCAATATCGAGAGCTGTTATCAGATGGCAACACAAACAGTGGCAAGGATTTGCGCGCACTCATTAATTAGTGCGGATTAAGTCATCTGTGCGAACTAAATAAAAGGAGGTAGGACGCCATGTTTGGATTTGATATCGATATAGAGCTGATGCAATATCATTTTTTTCAATTGGGTATAGCGTTTATTCTCTCCCTACCGATTGCCTTAAACCGTGAGATGAAAGACAACGGCGCAGGGCTTAGAACCTTTCCGCTCGTAACGATTGCTTCCTGTGCTTTTATGCTCGTAGGCATGGATATTTATGATTCAGCTGGGGAGGCGAGAATCATGTACGCCATCATCACAGGAATGGGTTTTATCGGTGGTGGGGCGATTTTTAAAAACGAAGAAGGCTCAAAAGGCACGGCGACAGCAGCAAGTCTATGGAATACGGGCGCTATTGGTATCTCGGTCGCCTACGGTCGCTATGAGATTGCCATTATTTTATCTTTTGTGGGCTTTTTAATTTTGCAGTTCTCAGAGCCATTTAAATCAAAACATAAGCTTTAATGCTTGATAGTATTTAGCGGTATTTAGTTCTACAAGATAGCAGTATCAGACTATATTTAGCTATAGAAATGTTTAAGCATTGATAATGCTAAAGCGCAGGCAAAAAAAGAGCCCACGAAGGGGTAGTTTTCGGACATCTTAAGCACGGCTAAAAATGAATTGTTGGACACGTTAGAAGATAGTTTTTAGAGTCCATAAAAAGAGCATTAAATAAGTAAGCTAAGAATGGTCTTATGAGCTGGTATCACTGGACGCTAACCTAAACTGAATGATGGTTTTTCAGAGTGGTAAACCCCTATTAGGCATGCGCTTGAAGCTTTACTTTAGTAAACCAAGCGTCGCTCATGTTACCTTTTAGAGAATTAAAGCGTACATATATACCTTCACTATCTTTTGTGGCATACCAGTGGTCACCATTTTCTACCTCTATTTCAAAAAACTTCTGGTTTATGATACTACCAACTGTGTAAACCTGTCCTTCTACAAAAAAAGGATTGCCATTTGTGCATATTAATTTATCGCCAGTATTTATCATGTCTCTTGCTCTATTTAATAGAATCAAAATAACGATAAGATGCCTAGCTTTCTTATAAAGCACAACACCCAAAGGTATGAGCGGTCGAAAATCTATACTGAACGGTCATAATTAAATAAAAAATAAGCATATAAGTATGCTGGGCTTTACGTATGCATTGCATAGGAGCGAACTATCAAACACAGCTTGAACAGCCGTGGCAGCGACCTGATGCACGTATGCAAGCAATAAGAAAGCGTTTAGGCTGGCATGATGGATTGTACCAACCACGCAAAAAAGGGATGCACCGCGCTACATATAAGCGGTTATTCATGGAGTATCTAACGATAGAGGATAGTTACCTAGATAGGGTAAAGGCTATTGATGAATTGATTAATACTGGAGTTATAAAAGATACCCATCAATTAAGAGAATGGAAGCAAAAAGCGAGGAAGCAAGGAAAATAGGAAGCAAGGAAAATAGGAAGCAAAACAGCGCATTTCCTATTTATCGCCAAGTCAATACAGCAAACGGATAGAGGTGGAAGCGGATATTTTTGAGGAAGCAAGAAGTGGAATAATCCCCAATGGGGGAATGGTGCAGATGCAAAGGAAACGCACGGAAAACGCCTAACTTTAAACAGCATTATCTAAGCGCGTGCAGTCATTAGCAAAACAACCCCATGCAAACAAATTGCAATCGCTAAATAGTTGAGGAATATTGAAACTCAAAACCCTATCAGGTAAATGACAGACATGTTCACATTATTATTGGTGGTCATATAGTTAAAATTTTGAGCAGATGGTGGTCAAATTGGTGGTCAATTCAATATATATAAACATAAAATATATATAAATCAATGGTTTACAGGCAAAAAAAGAGCCCACGAAGGAGGTGTCGTGGGCTGAGGAAACTTATCATGCGACCGAGTTACTTTTGCTATTAACGATTTTGATGTAAACGAGTCACAAATAAATTGATCAAGATTTATTATTGTTAATATAAAGATGATGTCAGAATCCGCTATTTCAAGAATTTCTTACATCTGCTTACAACTATCAGTGTACAACTGTATTTAGTTGACCATGATAACCGAAAATGGCTGATTTACCTAGTTTGCTTACATGTCATTACGTTTTGAGGGCGTTATACCTGCCTATATTGTCAAGAAGTAGTAAAATAATAAGGCACTTATAAATCTCTATTTATAAGCGTTTATTGGTCAAGATAAAGGGTAACGAATCAAAGCCAAAACCAACCTATAGAGATGGCATGACGCCATGCCGTAAAAATGCTAAGCTAACCACATTCTTATCGTTCACTATCAACTGGGTTTGCCATGACCGAGAGTACACAGCTGCACACGCCAGAACAAAAACCGCTACCGGCGCAAAATGACAAAAGTATTTTTAATCTGCCCAATAATCTAACGATTGCGCGTATTTTAATGATTCCGCTATTTGTAGCGATTGCCTATTGGCCACCCGCCCTAGGGATTGGGATGCCCGCGATTTCGGATAACGTCATCGCTCGGGTCGGTATGAGTGAATTTAGCGACAGTTTACTGCGCCATTTATTGCTGACCGGCGTCTTTATTATCGCCGCAATTACCGATTGGCTTGATGGGTATTTTGCTCGTAAGCTCAATGTAGTATCGGCCTTTGGGCGCTTTTTGGACCCCGTTGCCGATAAATTAATGGTCGCAGCTGCCTTGATTATCTTAGTGCAGTGGCATCCGAATATCATTATGGCGATTGCCGCTATTGTGATTATCTCGCGTGAAATCGCCGTATCGGCGCTACGTGAATGGATGGCTGAGCTCGGTAAAAGCACCAGCGTGGCAGTCTCTTATGTCGGTAAACTCAAAACCACTTTTCAGATGATAGCCATCACCGTTTTATTATTAAACTGGCAATCTCTTGAGATGATAGGTTATGTATTAATGGTTGCCGCGGTGATTTTAACCTTATGGTCGATGCTCATTTATCTAAAAGCCGCGTGGCCCTATTTAAAACAAAGCGGTTAATATAAATTAAAAATAAGCATAATAAAAAACGCCAGTCGCATTATACGACTGGCGTTTTTTTATGGGGATTTTGGACGTCCCATATTTTAGCGATGGTTTATAGCGATAGTTTATAAAGAAACTGAAAAGGTTTCACCCATATCTTCAGCAGTTTTGCCATCTTGTACCGCTGCGGCTGCCATCTTAAACATATTCACGACGGTACTGCCGCTAAGCCAGCATTCTGCACCATGAGGCACGATCTTAATTAATTGTACGTTTTCATCTTCTTTACCATGCTCAAAGAAGGCATTGTAAACCGGCGACCAAAGCTCATCTAATTTAGCTTTGTCTGTCGGCAATTCAGCGTTAGCACTAATAGAAACGAAGTTCTTTTCATCTTGAGTGGCATAAGTCAGCCCGATTCTTGCATCATCCTGAATATCTTTGACAACGTCTGAGGATTTATCGCCGATAAACCAAATTTCTTTCTTATCGAGATTGACCTCATTAGTGGTCATAGGCCAAGCATGGATATCGCCCTTTTTATTGGTGGTACTCATCATGGCGAACTTTACATCTTTAATAACGTCTTGAATTTTAGCGATATGCTCTTGGTTACTCATGGTAATTATCCTTTTTCATTATAGTGATTGATTTTTTGTTAATGGATTATTGTTATTGATTACGTTTTTGTTTCATTGAATCTTTAGTTTAAACGGTCAAGCTTTAGCTAAATAAGCAAATAGATAAGCGCTTAACTCGCCAGCAACTGCCATCTAGGATAACGATTACCGCTAGGAGATTTATATAGGCTGCCAGTAATGCGATGTGAGTGTTTGTAAGGACTATAAGGATTGAGTAAAAATTGTGACGCCGGACTTCATTCATTAAGGCTTTCTGTTGAGAAAAATTATTTATAAAATTTGCAGCTTAATAGGCATGACTGAAAAGACTGCTAAAACCTAACTCAGAACAGTTATCTGCTAAGCGCTATCTATAGCTGTTGTTAGCTCGATAACTGACTTGCTAACTTACTTGTTAACTGCGCTTTTCAGCAATTTATCTCGGTTTTGACCTGCTTATTACGGGGCTTCTTGTTATAATACGCAGACCATTTACTTTGCATGGCAGAGATGCCTTGATCTTACGGATTATGCCTTTATGATGACCATCGCCGGACAACCGTTTCTTACCGATTTTCAGACGCAGCAACTCATCAGTCAGTTTCAGCAAAAAACCGAGCTAAATGTCAGCCACATCAATACTCAGCAAGTTTATGTGCTATCACGCAAGCTTGAAGGTGATGAGCAGAAAAAAGCGCTGGACCTATTTGGGGTTAAGGCAGACACCCAACTTGCCGCTCCACAAAACAACCAATTACAAGTCATCGTAGGCCCGCGTTTTGGCACCATATCGCCGTGGGCGAGTAAAGCGACCGATATTTTTAATAACTGTGATATTGAGATTAACCGTGTTGAGCGCGTTATTGTTTATACGCTAACTATTGATGGAAAAGCAGACGGCGAAATGGGTGCAACGCTACCTAAAGCCGCTGAGCAATTATTGTTTGACCGCATGACCCAAAGCTTGGTTTATGATTTAAATGATGTGAATAAATTGTTTGACGATGAAAAGCCGGCATCGCTCAATCATATCGATGTGATTGGACAAGGTCAGTCGGCGCTTGAAGCAGCCAATACAGAGTTTGGCTTTGCGCTATCGAGTGAAGATATTTACTATTTGATGAATGCGTATGTCAATGAGCTAAAGCGCAATCCAACCGATGTTGAGCTCATGATGTTTGCCCAAGCCAACTCAGAGCATTGCCGTCATAAAATCTTTAACGCTGAATGGACAGTCGATGGCGAAGTTCAGCCAAAATCCCTGTTCCAAATGATTAAGAATACTTATAAAGCCAATCCACAAGGTATCTTATCGGCTTATAAAGACAATGCTGCGGTAATGGCAGGGTCTGAAGGCTTACGTTTTTACCCAGTACCTACTGATGCAATGGATGCCAATTCAGCGCATCCTTACGATTTCCATCAAGAAGAAATCGATATCTTAATGAAGGTCGAAACCCATAACCATCCAACCGCGATTGCTCCTTATGCGGGTGCAGCGACGGGCGCGGGCGGTGAGATTCGTGATGAAGGCGCAACCGGTCGTGGCGGTAAACCAAAAGCCGGTTTAACGGGCTTTCATGTGTCACATTTACATATCCCAGAGCTTGCGGAAAAATGGGAGCAGTCAGGTCAAGTAAGTACACAGGATTATGGTACGCCAGATCGTATGGCAACCAGTCTTGAAATTATGACCGAAGCCCCATTAGGCTCAGCCAATTTCTCAAATGAGTTTGGTCGTCCAAACTTATGCGGTTATTTCCGTAGTTTCCAATTGGATACGTCAGCGGCAAAAGATGGCAGCCAAATGCGCGGCTATCATAAACCAATCATGCTTGCAGGTGGTTACGGCAATATCAAACGCAATTTGATTGAAAAAAATGCCATTCAGCAAGGTGATCTATTAATCGTCCTTGGTGGTCCTGCGATGCAAATTGGTCTTGGTGGCGGTGCGGCTTCTTCGGTCGATAGTGGTTCACTCGATGAAGGCTTGGACTTTGCTTCTGTACAGCGTGATAACGCTGAGATGGAGCGTCGCTGTCAAGAAGTTATCGATCGCTGCTGGGCCTTAGCTGGCAACGATATTGACGCAAGCAATAATAGTAAAGATGGCAACCCAATCGTCTCGCTACATGATGTCGGTGCCGGTGGTCTATCCAATGCCATGCCAGAACTGGTCAATGACCATGAAATGGGCGCGGTGCTCAATCTACGGAAAATTCCATCGTTAGAAGCGGGCATGTCGCCAATGGCGATTTGGTCAAACGAAGCACAAGAGCGTTATGTCCTCGCGATTCGCCCTGAGAGCAAAGATCAATTTGATGCCATCTGTGCCCGTGAGCGCTGCCCGTATGCCATCTTGGGTGAAGCCACGGAAGTACGTCAGCTTGTCGTTAATGATGAATTGCTGCCTGAGCAGCCAGTCGATATGCCGATGCAAGTATTGCTCGGTGGTACGCCGCAGATGCAGCGTAGCTTTAGCCGTCAGGAGAATGAACTACCTGCGCTAGAGCTTGGTGACGTTAATCTAGCCGAATCAATCAAAGACGTGCTACGTCATCCTACTGTCGCTAGCAAATCATTCCTCATTAGCATCGGTGACCGCTCTATCACGGGTATGGTCGTACGCGATCAGTATGTCGGTCGCTACCAAGTGCCAGTCGCAGATTGCGCGGTGACGGCTTCAGGCTTGATTGCGTTAGATGGTCAGCCAATGAGCGGTGAAGCGATGAGCGTTGGTGAACGTACGCCAGTTGCGTTGATTAATCCAAAAGCTTCTGCACGTTTGGCTGTTGGTGAAGCAATTACCAATATCGCAGGCGCGCGTATTACTCAGTTATCTGATATTACTATGTCAGCAAACTGGATGGCAGCTTGCGGTGAAGACGTAGAAGATGCCGCATTATTTGACGCCGTCTATACTGTCGGTGAAGAGCTATGTCCGGCACTTGGTATCGCTATTCCAGTCGGTAAAGATTCGCTATCCATGCGTGCTAATTGGACAAACGAAGACGATAACGGTAGCCAAGACAAATCAGTCGTTTCGCCAATGAGCTTGGTTATTACGGCTTTTGCGCCTGTTATTGACGTGGCAAAAACCCTAACGCCTGAGCTAATCAACGGCGACAGCGCCTTCTACCGTATTGATTTATCAAAAGGTAAATTGCGTCTAGGCGGTTCAATCCTTGCGCAAACACTAAGCCAATTAGGTAACGACTGCCCAGATTTAACGCAGCCAAGCGACTTGGTCGATTTCTTTAACTTTGTCCAAGCGGGTAACGCGCAAGGCGTCATCAGCGCCTATCACGATATCGGTGATGGCGGTCTACTTGCAACTATCGCTGAGATGCAGTTCACCAGCCGTCAAGGTATCAAGCTGTCATTGACTGATGATAACTTACTCGGTCAACTGTTTAGTGAAGAGCTAGGTGCAGTCATTCAAGTATTACCAGAAAACGTTGCCGCTTTAATGCAACTGGCAGAAGAATTTAACGTCAGCGATATGCTTAGCCTCGTTGGCCAAAGCTCAGAAGAAGACAGCTTAATCATCCAAACGCCAACACTGATGGGTGATGATACCTTACGCTTTAAGCGTTCTGAGCTGCAACAAGAGTGGAGTCAGGTCAGCTATCAAATTGCCCGCCGTCGTGACAACCCAGCATGCGTACAGCAAGAGTATGATTTGATTAGCGATGCTAGCCATCAAGGTCTTATCGCTGCGCCAAACTTTGATCTCAATCAAAAGGTTGAAGAGCCATACTTAAACAGCCGTGACACTAAGCCAAGAGTCGCTATCCTGCGTGAGCAAGGCGTCAACGGTCAGTCAGAAATGGCAGCAGGCTTTACCCAAGCTGGCTTTGAAGCGGTCGATGTCCACATGAGCGATTTGCTTGAAGGTCGCATCAATCTACGTGACTTCGATGGTCTGGTCGCTTGTGGTGGCTTTAGTTACGGTGACGTATTGGGCGCAGGCTCTGGCTGGGCAAACTCTATCTTGTTCCATGACGAATTGCGCATGCAGTTCGTGCGCTTCTTTGCCCGTCCAGATACCTTCTCACTCGGCGTCTGTAACGGTTGTCAGATGATGGCGCAGTTAAAAGACCTCATACCAGGTGCGGAAAACTTCCCACGCTTTATCGCCAATAAGTCAGCTCGCTTTGAAGCGCGTACGGTCAACGTCAAAGTCGAGCGCACCAAGTCTATCCTATTCAAAGGCATGCAAGACAGTATCTTACCAATCGCTGTCGCGCACGGTGAAGGCTATGCCACGCTGGACAACACCGAGATCGACGGTATGGCAAAACACGGTCAGCTCGCCATGCGCTTTGTCGATAGCCAAGGTCATCCAACCGAGACTTATCCGCTTAATCCAAACGGTTCGCTCGGCGGTGTCACGGGTCTGTGTAGCACCGACGGTCGCGTCACCATCATGATGCCGCACCCTGAGCGTACGCTACGTGCCTACAATCACAGCTGGAAGCCAGAAGAGTGGGACGAGGACGGCGCGTGGATGCGTATGTTCCGTAACGCCCGTGCTTGGTTGCGTTAAGATATAGGTTAAGTTGTTTTAAATCATTATTTTAAACATAAAAAAAGGTGGGCTTCGGCTCACCTTTTTTGTGTTTGGAGTTTGAGTGTTCTTAGAAGTAGGCGGAGCTAATCCCGCCTTCCGCTTGTATCTGCGAGTCTGGGCGAGGCGGTGACACGAGTTGAGATGTTGCTGTTGCCTCGATACCACCTCAAACTCTAGCCACCGCAACTCGCCCACACCAGCAGGATACCACTACAGTCGGGGCTAAAACTAGCCTCTGAATGACCATTTTATGATAAATTAGTTTAAACTTTGATTTCAGATGATATCTACGTGGCTCAAATCAGCACTACAAGTTATATAATATGCTATTAAGTTTGATACTATCTTCGATTGAATAAATATAAGAGAAAAGGTATGGCTATAGCGGATGTATATTTTAAGCGTCGTATGCGTGAAAGAGGAGAGTATAGCGACGTTTATCAGTATGAGGAATTACCTCAAAAATTTAGAGTGCAGATCGTTCATATTTGGAGAGAAACGATAAAACCAGACTTATCGATAATTCAATATAATACGGAAAACTTGATTGGTGGTAACAAGAGTTCAAGAACAGCATATGAAACAGTACATAAAATTCTACTAAAAGAATTGGGGCTATTTGAATTACCTGTTAATCACGATACTTTTGATGGTTATTTCCATAAAGTGTCAAATTACTTTTTGAATGTGGACGATGTCGAACTAGTATTAACTGTACTAGAATTAATGTGCAAAATGATACTTTTATATCAAAATAAAGATTTTAGAAATCATAATGAATCTGAAGCGATTGAAGAGACAAATACGAGGTTCAAAGAAAATGGTATCGGTTATCAGTATGAGAATGGACAAATTATACGAGTAGATTCGCAATTCATTCATGCTGAAGTGGTAAAACCTGCTCTAGAGTTACTCAATAAATCGATGTATAAAGGAGCGCAAGAAGAATTTTTGAAAGCTCACGAGCATTATAGACATGGTGATTACGGAAACGTATTAAGCGAATGTTTAAAAGCTTTTGAAAGCACTATGTTAACCATCTGCGATACTCAAGGGTGGGAATATGATAAAAAAGCTGCGGCTAATACTCTTGTTAATATTTGCATGGATAATAACCTGATACCCGATTTTTGGCAAAGCCAATTTAATTCTCTTAAAAGTCTGTTAACATCTAGTATAGCCACTCCTCGTAATAAGCTTGGCAGCCATGGCAAAGGCAATAATGAAAAAGTAATACCAGAGTACTTAGCAAGTTATGTACTTCATATGACAGCCTCTACAATATTATTTTTGGCAAAGGCAGAACAAGCTTTGGAGTAATACTTACTAGTAGCTAAGTATTATCGTTATTAGCTTCAGTCGCGAGACCATCCCAGATTCTGTGTAACTGCCATTTAGATTAAATGCTTACTGATACGGTCATCAAACATAATCATAAAACGATTCAGAGCAGACGTCCAGTTACGGATTGGCATCGACCACTTTTTAGACGCCTGCTGGGTGGCTAAGTACACCACTTTGAATGCTGCCTGATCAGATGGGAACACCTTACGCTTATTCACTGCCGTCCGAATCACACTGTTTAGCGACTCTATCGCATTGGTGGTATAAATCACTTTTCTGATGTCTTTCGGATACTCAAAGAACACCGTTAAGCCCTCCCAGTTATTGCGCCAAGACTTGACCACGTGCGGGTAATCTTTGCCCCAAGTCTCATCAAAGTGCTCAAGATTGGCCTCTGCCATCTCAAGGGTATCAGCGCCGTAAATGGCCTTTAAATCAGCCGCTACGGCCTTTTTATCCGTCCACGGCACAAACTTCATTGAATAGCGCACCATGTGTACGATACACAGCTGAACCTGTGCCTTTGGATAGACGGTGTTAATGGCATCAGGGAAGCCCTTTAGACCGTCAACACAAGCGATTAAGATGTCTTGTACGCCACGGTTTTGAAGCTCGGTAAGAACACCTAGCCAGAACTTAGCGCCTTCATTCTCTGAGAGCCACATACCAAGCAGCTCTTTTTTACCGTTAAGGTTAACGCCTAGGGCTAAGTAAATGGCTTTGTTGATGATCTGCTTGTCTTGACGTATCTTCACGACGATGCAGTCTAGATAGACGATAGGATAAACACTGCTCAGCGGCCGGTTCTGCCAAGCGGTGATGTCCTCTAATATGTTATCGGTGACTCTTGAGACAAGAGAGCTTGAGATGTCGACATCGTAGAGCTCTTTAATGCTCTCTACGATCTCAGTGGTGGTTTGACCCTTGGCGTAAAGGAATATGATTTTATCATCGAGACCTGAGATACGGGTTTGATGCTTACTAACGAGCACAGGCTCAAAGCTGCCACCGCGGTCTCTTGGGGTGGATATCTCAAGATCGCCTGTGTCACTGCGGACGGTCTTTTTAGTGTGCCCGTTACGCTTATTAGGTTTATCCGCCTTTTCATGTTTGGGATAGCCAAGATGGTCTTCCATCTCAGCCTCTAAGGCAGTATCGATAAAGGATTGCATGAGCTGCTTTTGAAAGTCTTTGATGTCATCGAAGCTATTCATGCTACTAGCCATTTGCTCGGCCAGTTTTTTAATGTCAGATTGAGTAGTCATTGCTTATTCTCCGGTTAGTGGATTATAAGCAGTTACACAAAGTTTGGGAAACTCCCAATAATGAAAAAGTAATACCAGAGTACTTAGCAAGTTATGTACTTCATATGACAGCCTCTACAATATTATTTTTGGCAAAGGCAGAACAAGCTTTGGAGTAATACTTACTAGTAGCTAAGTATTATCGTTATTAGCTTCAGTCGCTATAAGTTTTTATTAGAAATCAGTGAAGTAGTAGTTTTGCAATAAAACTACTCACCATCATTTTAGCCTTTTTTACCTTCTTTCTGAGCTTCAGCAATCAACTCATGAATCCTAGCGCTTTCTTTTAGTACACAAGCTTCATATGCAGAGAGCGGCTCAGGTTCCTGCTCTTTTTCTTGCTCCTGCCTTGCTTTTTCTTCTAGATATTTCTGTAGTTCGTCTTGATCATTTTGATCATTTGGTTGAGAGTTACTCATGGCTTATGTCTCCTAATATTTTTTATCCATTAATAAAAGTCATCACGACCAGCATACTTCTTATTGAGTGCCTTTAAAATAGCATAAGTTTCTAAATCCAGCTCGCCCGTTGGCTGCTGCGGACGGAAATGCAACTGAAAGGCATACACGACATTGCGACTGGCTTTATCCCACGCGTCTGTGTCATTGATTTGATAACCGTAATCGCGAAACGCTTGCTTGATCTCGGGTATCGTTGCCGCTGCAAACGCGTCTTGATTCATAAAGAATTGCTTATCAAATTCATCATACCAAGCGCCGATGCCGTAATCGAAATGCAGTCGCTGCCAAGGGAATTTCGCCCCGGGGTCGATTTTACGCGACGGTGCCATATCCGCATGACCGATGATATTCTTTGCTGAGATATTATATCTTTTTGCCAAGTCTTGCACCAGCTGCGCCACTTTTTTAATCTGCAATTCATCAAATTCGACATAGTGCTCATAAGGATGGTAGTCGAGCGCGCCGTTTTTTAAGGCATCTCGATATTCAGGCTTAATGCCTGCATTGACAATCTCGATGCCGATAGAGGTATCGTTGAGTATCGTTCTACCGGCAAAACCGCCCGCGCCAGCATGCCACGCGCGTTCGCCCTCGGGCACTAAGTTATAAATTTTGTTGTCATCATGGTCTAAAATCAGATAGTGGGCGCTAACGTTACCGGTGGTCAAAAGTTTGATAGCGCGGGCATTATTGCTCACCGTATAATGCAGGACAATGGTTTTAATACGCTCACTTTTACCAGTGGCTTGGTAAGTCTCGCTATCAATAACGAAGGGTTCAGTATTCGCTATTTGGGTGTTATTAGTCGTAGCGCAGCCAATTAGGGGCAGCGTTAAGGCACATGCTAATGCTAAAAAGATATTTTTTGCCATGAAATGCTCGGTATGAATAAGGGTAGGCGATGATGCTTACCTTTATCTGATATTGATAGTAGAGAGATAAGATTGAGGTATTTTTACAGCTTTTTAATCCTTGCGAATCTTCTTCGCCAAAACCGTTTTCCAACTGTCCTCCAAACATTCAATCGCTAGCCACGGCTCGATAACCTCGGCGTCAAACTTATCTTTTGAGTTTGATAATTGCCATAGTTTCTCAAGCGTTGCAAAAGGATAGGGACGTTCGATGAGATAAACCGGCAAATCAGCGCTAATCATACCGTCACGTACGACCTCAAAATACCAGCCAGCGATACCTTGCTTAGTCACCCAAGAGGCGATATTGGGCACTTTACTAAACTGCCCGATTTGGTCATTGATTTTGTAGCACGGACGGCGCGGTTGCACGATGCGTAATTGCACACTATCGCCACCATTCCCATCAATGATTTCATCTTGACCATACTGAAAGACGTCACCGATACAAACCGTGGCTTCCGTCATTTCTAGCAGACCAGTGACAGCTTCGGTCGTTAGGTTTTCACCTAATGTGCCAACGCGTACCTTTAGACCAAACTCAGCGTTAATCTTATCGTAAGTTGCCATCGCTAGTTGATGCACGGCTTTTAGCGGGCCGCCATGATGGCGTCGGTCGGCTTGTTCATCGGTGGTGAGACCCATAAAATTGACCGCAACAGGCGCTTTGATGGGTGCTTTATCAATCGCGCTCATCTGTTCACGGGCGAATGGCATGGCTTTGCCAGCACGGACGCAGATTAGATTGGCGATATGTAGCGGTAAAGGTTGATTGAAATCAGCGCTATTTTTTTGGCTAGAAGATGCTGTTTGCTCTATGCTCATGGAATATCCTAATCGATAGGGATTTATTAGGCGAGTGGCTAACTCATTAGTGATTTTAATGATGTTAATGCTGCATATTATCTTAGCTTAATCAGGCGGCTGATTATACGGTTGCAGCAGTTTAAAGTTTATCAGCACTTTAAGATTTATGAGTACTAATTTTTAAACAAAAAAAGACCAGAATAGCTATCTGGTCTTTTTTCTTGTGCTTTTTAAGTGTTGAACAATTATCGCAATGGATAATATTATTTGTTTTTATTGCGGCGACCAACGGTTTTCTTTTCACGTGGCACAGCGACCAGCTCAGCCAATTGCTCAGGCGATGACCATAGGCCTTCTAAGTCATAGAAATCACGGGCTTGTGGCGTCATCATATGTACGACAACGGCACCCAAATCGATTAGGGTCCAGTCAGAATCAATACCGCCTTCACGGCCAAGTGGCATAAAACCCGCTTGCTTAGCTTCAGCGCCGACACTGTCAGCCATGGCGCGTACATGGCGCTTAGAGGTACCGTCAGCGATGACGATGCGCTCCATCACGTCAGTTAAACTTTCTACATTCATTACGGTGATGTTTTTCGCTTTCATATCTTCTAGAGCGCTTTGGACAAGGGTTAAGCACTCTTGTAAGCGTTCGTCAGTCATGGTGTTAGTCATAAATTGTAATCTCTTGAATCGTCAATATTAAAAATAAAATGGTAAATCGTCACAATGCCTTCTCTAACGTGCCCCTTAACATATAGGTAGATAGGCAGACGTTTTTTGAGACAAAATGGACAAAGTGGGCAAAATTAAAAGTATAAGGCGATTTTAACGGAATTGGGCAGCAGAATATAGCTGATGGGTAATAATATATTGATAAACAGCAGGATTTAGCCATTTAGCGAATGAATTAGGTGCAGTATCGCTAATGATAGCATTTATTGGCTGTAAAGATGCGATTTGCGTTTCGGCAGCGTGCTTTATATTTAGCGATTGAGATGCTTGCGGCAGTGGTTGGTAAAGTTGTTGCTGCAATTGCCGCCTTACTTGCGTGCTCGATATCGCTGCCACAGGGCGCGGGTCTATATAAATGCGACCTTGGTAAGTATTTTTCAACACACTGTTATCCGTTAAAGGTTGAATATTATGTATTAATAACTCAGTGATTGAATCGACGGTTAAAGGTTGCAGCGGCATAGGAAGTTGCGACTTTAAGGGAGTTTGCCAATCAGTCTCAAGGAGTTTTTTATTCAACTCAGGGTTTTCCTCACGATTAAACACCCATAGATTGACATAATCAGTCAGCGCTAAACCGTCTTTCCATTTATCCAAACTGCGCGCGCTGTCCATCCCCATGATAAATATCAAACTGTCATTAGGGTAGCGGGCGCGTAATGTCTGTACGCTATCGATGGTATAAACGGGCGGCGCTTGCCAGAGCTCAAGCTCGTTAATTTGTAGCGCCGTGTCTTGCGTTGCCAGCTTTAACATCGCCAATCGGTGCTCAGGATTGGTGCTGTCTTCTTTAAAAGGTGAGCGCGCATTGGGCAGTAATGACACCTGTAGCTCGCGCTGTTGCTGCTTAGCTATTGGCAGTAGACTTTGATAAACGTACATCGCCAGTTGCAGATGACCATTATGCACAGGATCAAATGAGCCACCCAAATAGGCGCGAATGGCTGGGGCAGTATTGGCTATAGGGAGATGCTTAACAGTATTTGGCATAAATGAGTGAGTGAAAAAGTAAATCAGAAGGTAGTTAAGGTTAATTTATTGTAGATGGACTATAGCATGTGGCTATTCACTTATCGCACTTATCGCGCTTATCGATTTTATTATGCCTAACTATAGCGTTGAACAGCCATAAAAAAACCGACCATCATAATGATAGTCGGTTAAATATAGAGTGATTACTGATTACTGATTACTGATAAGTTTTAATGCAATTAAATCGCATCGCTATGCGCTTGGATAGCAGTCAGGGCGATGGTATAAATAATATCATCGACTAATGCCCCACGCGATAAGTCATTAACGGGCTTATTTAAGCCTTGCAACATCGGTCCGACACTGACCACATTGGCGCTACGTTGTACCGCTTTATACGTGGTGTTACCCGTATTTAGGTCAGGGAAGATAAAGACGTTTGCTTGTCCAGCGACGGGTGAGTCAGGCGCTTTTTGCTTACCAACGCTCATAACAGAAGCAGCATCATACTGCAGTGGTCCATCGACAGCGAGGTGCGGCGCACGCTGGCGGACGATTTCAGTCGCACGGATGACTTTTTCGACATCAGCGCCGGTACCTGAAGAGCCCGTTGAGTAACTAATCATGGCAACTTTTGGATTGATACCAAAGGCAGCGGCAGACTGCGCCGATTGAATAGCAATTTCGGCCAACTCTTCGGCATTCGGGTCAGGATTGATGGCACAGTCACCATAAACAACCACTTGCTCAGGTAACAGCATAAAGAATACTGACGACACGAGTGAGTATTCCGGTGCCGTTTTAATCAACTGAAACGCTGGGCGCACGGTATTTGCCGTGGTATGTATCGCCCCAGAAACCAAGCCGTCAACTTCATCCATCTGTAGCATGGTCGTACCCAAATAGACCGTATCTTTTAGGTATTCAGCAGCAACTTCAGCATTGGTTTTGCCCTTACGGCGCTCGACCACAGCAGCGATATATTTATCCATATCAAGGCTATCAGGATCGATAATCTCAAGCCCTTCTGGCAAGACTAAGTCACGGTTTTTAGCGACTTGTTCGACGTCGCTACGCTTCGCAAGCAATACGCAATTGGCAATACCGCGGCTTTGGCAAATACAAGCAGCTTCGACCGTACGTGGTTCCGAGCCTTCTGGTAGCACGATGCGTTTTTTAGCATTTTGCGCTTTTTTCACCACTTGATGGCGGAATGCTGATGGTGACAGGCGCGGCTCATGGTTTTGGCTAAAGTAGGCTTTAATCCAGCTCAAATCCAAATGCGCGGCAACATAACGCGCCACTTCTTCAGCGCGCTCCGTATCATCGCTTGGAATCTCGGCGCTCATGTGTAATAGACTTTGTACCGTCTCAAAGCTGTCATCTTCGACACTCATCACAGGGATACCAGTTTTGAGCGCTGATTGCCATAGCTCAGCGACCGTTGGGCTTGGTACTACGCCACCGGTTAATACTAAGCCTGCCAATGGGATACCGTTGATGCAGGCCAATCCCGCTGCCAATAACACATCATCACGGTCACCGGGCACGACGATAAGCGTGCCACGTTTAAATACTTCATCGACACGCGCAACCGAACGCGCAGTTAAGCTGATACGGTTGATACGGCGTGATTTTGCTTCACCAACATTGAGCCAAGTAGCGTCGAGCTCAGCGGCGATATCCCACGTCCGCGGTACAGATAATGAGTCGCTAAATGGTACGACTCCTATTAAACGGAATTCCTCGGTATTAAAGTATGGTGATAGGCGCTGGACTTCTTGCATAAAGCCTTCATCCAAGCTCACAACCGCTTCACCCGGTGCGACTATTTGATTTTCCATGGTGCTTTGTACGTTTGGTAAATCATGCATGCGCATCAAGATACAGCCAAGCGTACGGTCGCTTGCCATACCGCCAAATTCGCGGGCATGGACATCGAGCTTATCAGCCAAATAAGCGGGCTTACTGGTATCAGCGGTGCTGACAAAAATAATCTTGGCATCGAGCGCATGGGCAATCGCACGGTTGATTTGGGCGGCATAAGAGGTTTCAGTCGTTGATACCAGTCCTTCACAAATGACCACATCATAGTCATCGCCAAGGGTATGGTAGTTGACGACCACTTCTTCCATCAAGTCATCAAGATTGTCGTCACCTATCATGCGCTCAACCCGTTGACGGCTGATAGATGCTGGCGGCTTAAGCCCAAAAGCGTGCATGGCCAAAGCGCTTGAGCTGTCCAAGCTGTTTTGCTTATCGAGGGTGTCATCTTGCAAAAACGGCTTCATAAAGCCCGCTTTAATGCCGTTATAATCAAAAGCACGAATCAAGCCTAACGCCGCTGACGTCACGCCGATACCGCGGCTGATGGGCACAAGTAAAATAGTTTGCATAATATATCCTACTGTTTATTATATTTTTTAACGAGGTGGTACTACTCTTTATACGTTGCTATCAATCTTATTGTAAACCCAAGGCTTGACGCGTTTCTTGAGCGATACGGCATTCTTCATCGGTCGGTACTACCCACAGCTCAATGCTGCTATCGTCGGCTTGGAAACTGCCTTCGCGACCACCGACCAAGCTGGCGTTTTTATCGGCATCTACTTTGATACCAAAATGCGGCATCATCTCTAAGATACGCGTCCGCGTGGTGACCGAGTTTTCGCCAATACCACCGGTAAAGACAATACCCGTAAAGTTAGGTAGGGCACAGCTTAAGCTAGCAAGGTATTTGGCGACACGGTAGCAGAACATCTCAATAGCAAGCTTGGCGTCTTGATGACCTTCGTTGGCTGCTTGCTCAATAGTACGCAAGTCATTTGATAAGCCTGAGATACCGAGCAGACCACTTTCGTTATTAAGTACTTTATCAATTTCTTCTAAGCTCATACCGAGTTGGCGTTTAAGATGAATATGTAAGCTTGGATCCACATCACCGCTGCGCGTGCCCATCATTAGCCCTTCAAGCGGGGTCAGACCCATACTGGTATCAAGACTTTTGCCATCGTAAACAGCCGTTGCCGAGCAACCATTGCCTAAATGCGCCGTTAACCAACCGTGCGGGCCTTGTGCGCTGGTAATTTCGCTGGCGCGCTCTGATACATAGGCGTGGGAGGTACCATGGAAGCCATAACGGCGGATTTTATGTTCGTCATAAAAAGCTTTTGGCAGCGGATAACGGAAAGCCACCGGCGGCATGGTTTGATGGAAAGCGGTATCAAAGACCACCACTTGTGGAATTTCAGGATAAATGGCCTGTACCGCTTCGATACCCAAAGCATTGGCAGGGTTATGTAAGGGTGCTAGCACTTTTAAGCGCTTCACTTCTTCTAGCACATGCTGATTGACCCGCACCGCTTCTGAGTATTCACGGCCACCATGTACCACGCGATGACCAACCGCGATAAAGTGATACTGCTCTAAGAGCTCAAGGATTCTTTTTAAGGCAAGTTCGTGGCGACCACCAGCAATGGCGATTTCTAGTTTTTCACCATTTAACGTCGTATGTTTGATACGGGCGGTGTCGAGGCCTAAGTTTTCGGCCAAACCTGTGATACGAGTAGAATTGTCTTCGCTGATGAGCGCGTATTTGATAGAAGAGGAACCGCAGTTGAGGACTAAGGTGGGGTTGGTCAAGTTTGATGTTTCAGTGTTTTTGTCATCAAAAGTCGTGGTTAGGCTGGCACTCATACTCTATCCTTAGATTATATTTTGTAAGTGGTGAATCGTCATCGATTATCACCGGTTGTATAAACAAAAACCAGCCATATCCTTGCTGGCGTACGCCGAACAGCTGACATACGTAAACAATGACATCGCTGATTTTTATTGTTCTTGGGCTGGGACTGCTTTAAAGGACGCTAAAGGTTTGCAACTATCTGTTTTTAGAAACCAGTTTTTAGAAATCTGGTCTTGCAAACCTTAAGTTTTCGTACTTTTAGAGGTTAATAGGACGCATGCTAGCGCCTCGTCACAGCCGCAAGGGTTAAGTATAATGTACCATATTTTTGCGCTTATACCACGATAACTATAAGGCTTTAATCAGCAATCTCATAAGTGCTTAATACAAGTGTACACCGAAGGTCGCGAGTGTTTATCAGCTATAATGAGACAAAAATACACTCTATAAAAATTGTAAGTAAATTTTTCTGGGTTAATAGATTGATACTTTATTAATGCTGTAAGACCTCTCTATCAAAGCCATATATTCATACGTTCAGTCATTTATTTGCATAAATTTTTGGCTCAAACAGAAGTGGTAGGCGCACAGCTTTAACATCTTAGCGCAGAATTCTCCCACCTCTAAGGTGGTGAGATGAATGTGTTGTTGGTGATAATAACCTTTACCTGTAGTATAATTAATAATAAATATAACACCAACTAACAATAAATATCTCATGCCAAAGCAGATCCTAAAAGCCCATAAAGTCAGGCTGTACCCTAATGAAGAACAGCAAATATTTTTTGCTAAGTCGTTCGGTTGTGCTCGTTTTATTTGGAATAGGATGCTTGGCGATAAAATAGACCACTATGAGACCACAAAGACCACCTTAAACAACACCCCTGCTCAATATAAAAAAGAGTTTGAATGGCTAAAAGAAGTCGATAGCCTGGCACTGGCTAACGTCCAGCAAAACCTAAGAGCTGCTTATAATAAGTTTTTCAAGCAAGGTGCCCGATTCCCTACGTTCAAGAAAAAAGGCCAACACGACAGTTACACCACCAACAACCAAAAGGGTACAGTGGCGATCACAGATAGCACTGTCAAGCTGCCTAAGGTTGGTCATATCAACGCCAAGTTCCCAAGTGAAATAAACGGCTTAATAAAGAGCGCCACCATCAGCCATACCCCATCAGGTAAATATTTTGTCAGCTTACTGGTTGAAACCATCGTTAATGAATTACCAAAAACCCACTCTAACATCGGCATTGACTTAGGATTGACAGACTTTATCGTCTTATCGGACGGCAGCAAAGTTGCCAATCCTAAGTTTCTATCGAAGCTGCAAGACAAGCTTGCGCGTGAACAGAAAATACTAGCCAAACGCAGAGCCGTTGCCAAAGCGGATCAACGCAAGTTGTCAGAGAGCCGCAACTATCAAAAGCAAAAAACAAAAGTCGCCAAGGTCTATGAGAAAATAACCAATACTCGCAAAGACTTTCTACATAAACTCTCATTCAATCTCATCAAAAACCACGATGTTATTGCTATTGAGGACTTGAACGTCAAGGGTATGGTTAAGAATCACAAACTTGCAAAAGCAATCAGTGACAGCTCATGGTCGTCATTTACCACCATGCTTGCCTATAAAGCAGACTGGTATGGCAAACAGCTTGTCAAAATAGACCGATGGTTTCCATCGTCTAAGACTTGCTCAAACTGCAACCATCTACTGACTAAAGCTGAATTACCGCTGTCGGTCAGAACATGGGGTTGTCCAAGTTGCTTGCAGCAAAATGATCGCGATATCAATGCCAGTATCAATATCTTACATCAAGGATTGATACTGGCTAAACAATCAAAAACTGTCGGTGCGACAGGGTTAGCTTAGTTAATTCGCTTAACCGCTGATACAGAATATCGTGTCAAGTAAGAGCGTTACCTAAGAAACCCCTACCTCTAAGGTAGGGGGTAGTTCATCGAATAATGCTATGATTAAAAAATTGTCCTATTTCCCTATTGCAGCCTTGGTTGTTTTTTATGGATAGCTATTTTATTTCTATCCTATCTTATTTAAACCAAACGGTTGCAAGATCACAGGTTAGCCACTCTATGTTTACTATACATCGCACCTCTAAGATTAAAAGCGCTGATGCAAGCGCTTTTTCAAGAAATGTTTCAAGTTTTAGCGCCAGTCGCCCTGCTATTTATAAGCTTATCGCAGCTACTCTGGTGATAGGTTCTACAGTATTGACAGGCTGCGGGCAAAAAGGCGATTTGTATCTAGTAGAATCTAGCACCCAAACAGTTGAGACTAATAATCCGGTGCTTGATAGCAGCAGTCATCCGCAAGATGCCGCCTTTGCTAAAATTGACGACAATCAAAATAACCAGCAAAACGCAGATAATTTTCAGCTGCCTAAACCGAGCACCGATCCCAACGATTATTAATCGTTAATTATTGCTTATTAAAAGACAAATGCTCAAACGATTTTTAGCGTATCCGACAAGCTATTCACCTTTATGCCTTAAAACCTTAAAACCTTAAAACCTTAATACATTGATTATATTAGAGATATTTATATGAGTCAGTCAGTCACTACCCAAACTGAGCAGGGATTGTATGTGCATCCTGAAGCCTTAACCGCCCATTTGCCCGCGCTAGATTATCGAGGCGGTGCCTTGTATATGGAGCAGGTCAGTATTGATGAATTAGTTAAAAACTACGGTACGCCGTGCTATGTCTATTCAAAACAAGCCATTTTAGATGTCTATCAAGCTTATACGACCAGCTTTGCCAGTCTACCGCATCAGATTTGCTATGCGGTAAAGGCAAACTCCAATTTGGCGGTGCTTGGTATCTTGGCGCAAGCAGGGGCAGGGTTTGATATAGTCTCACGTGGTGAGTTGATGCGCGTATTGGCGGCAGGCGGCGAGGCTGCGCGCGTGGTATTCTCAGGCGTTGGTAAGACTTATAGCGATATCGAATATGCACTGACGCAAGGCATTGGCTGCTTTAACGTTGAGTCAATCAGTGAGCTGACCTTGATTAATGACGTGGCAAAGCAGTTGGATAAATCGGCACCAATCTCGCTACGGGTCAATCCCAATGTCGATGCCAAGACCCATCCGTATATTTCAACCGGTCTAAAAGACAATAAATTTGGTATCAGTCATGAAAATGCCGTTGCTGTCTATGAGCAAGCGGCGCAATTATCGCATATCGATATTGTCGGTATCGATTGTCATATTGGCTCGCAATTGACGGAAGTTGCGCCATTTGTAGCAGCTTTAGATAAAGTGATTGAGCTGATACATAGCCTGCGTGATAAAGGCATTGCGCTGCGTCATATTGATTTGGGCGGTGGCCTCGGCGTGCGTTATATCGATGAGACGCCCGTATCTATCGATGAATTTGCCCAAGCGTTATTACCAAAACTTAGTGAGCTTGGTTTAACGGTGTTTTTTGAGCCCGGTCGCAGTATCGTGGCCAATGCGGGTGTGCTCTTAACTAAGGTTGATGTGTTAAAACCAACTGAGCATAAGAACTTTGCTATTGTCGATGCGGCAATGAATGATTTGATTCGTCCGGCTTTATATCAAGCTGAAATGGCGGTGATTCCAAGTGTTCTGCCCAACAAAGGCATCGATACTGATGGCACACAACCGTGGGATATTGTTGGTGCGATTTGTGAAACCGGTGACTTTTTAGCAAAAGACCGTTTGTTGTCATTAGCAACAGGCGATATCTTAGCGATAACGGGTGCTGGCGCGTACGGCTTTACCATGAGTAGCAATTACAACTCGCGCGGTCGTGCCAGCGAGGTGATGGTAGCCGATAATCATCATCAATTGATTCGTAAGCGTGAAACGCTTGAAGCGTTATATGCTGATGAAATGTTGTGGCAAGATAAGTAGCCTATTAAAAACGCCGCGATGTTTAATAATTAAAGTTTTATGATGAAAGCTTAATGATGAAAGCTTAATAATTAAAAATGACCCATTGTTATAACGACAATGGGTTTTTTATGGCCTGCTTTAATTCAAAGTCTAATTAAAAATATTTGTTCGGTTGTAGAGCACTAACTTAGCCTTTGATAGCGGTGATAATTATGATTGTATCTGACAGCGTGCTAATATAAGGCATACATAAAAATAGGATAGGATAACAAGGATATGCTAATAGAATTTACAAAGATGCATGGGCTGGGTAATGACTTTATGGTCATCGATTTGGTGACCCAGCGCTTAGAGTTAACCAAGGATTTGGTGCAACTATTGGGCGATCGTCATTTGGGCATTGGCTTTGATCAGTTGCTCGTTGTTGAGCCGCCGATGCGTCCTGACGTTGATTTTAGTTATCGCATTTTTAATACCGATGGCACAGAGGTCGAGCAGTGTGGTAATGGCGCGCGCTGTTTTGCCCGTTTTGTACAAGCACGTAAGCTGTCATTTAAACAGCGCCTGCGCGTTGAGACGGCAAGCGGCATTATTTCGCTGACGACTGACCGCTATGGCTGGGTCGAAGTCGATATGGGTAAACCAAAATTTGAGCCAAGCGAGATTCCCTTTACTCCAAGAGCAACGACCAAAATCCAAAACGCCTATCATTTAGACGTTAATGGCACGCCAGTGCAGCTGTATGTTGCCAATATGGGCAACCCACATGCGGTTATCAAAGTTGATGACGTACTCGATGCCGACGTTGCAACCTTGGGCAAAGCCATCGAATCGCATCCTGCCTTTCCAGAGCGCGTCAATGTCGGCTTCATGCAAGTGATGAATCAGCGCCATATTCGCTTGCGTGTCTATGAGCGCGGCGTCGGTGAGACCCAAGCTTGTGGTACCGGTGCTTGTGCGGCAGTAGCGGTCGGTATCCGTGAAGGCTGGCTCGATGAAGGTGAAGACGTACGCGCCCAGCTTTATGGCGGCAGCATGATTATCAAATGGCAGCCGGGTTATTCAGTGATGATGACCGGTCCAACGGCGTTCGTCTATGAAGGCGTTTTTAGCCCAGATGGTCTGATGGCGCAAGCGGGTATCAAGCCCATTCCAGAAGGTTAATGGACAATAAGTTAATGAACAATGACAAGCGGTGTAGGTTTGCTGCTAGGTAAATGTTATGGTCATCTCTAAGAAGGCTATGTTCAATAAAAACCGTCAGATGACCGAGCCTACCTCAGATTCTGAGTCGAAAGCTTGGCTATCAGTTGAGCACGCTGCTGCCATAGAATCGGATGCCGCGCTACGTGAACTGTTAGCGCCGGTACATCGTTGGCTAAATACGCTGTCGGTGCGTAATCACTCCGAACATACACTGGTGGCTTATTTTGCGGGCTTAAACCAGTTGGCGCTATTTTTACGCGGCAAACGTTTGACATGGACGCGCTGTGATAAGCGCCAATTAGCCCAGCATATCAGCCAACGCCTCGATGAAGACAAGCTGGCACTTGCGAGCGTCCAGCAAGAGTTATCGGCTATCCGTCATTTTTATGGCTGGCTCATAGAAGAAGATTTAGCACGTATTAACCCAACCACCGGCTATCAGCTTAAGCGCAGCCCTAGACCGCTGCCATCTATTGCCGATGTGGATTTATTAACGCAATTGCTTGACCAAGAAACGCCTGATACGCCAGAGCAGGCGCGCTTATGGTTGCGCGATAAAGCCATGTTTGAACTGCTTTATAGCAGCGGTCTGCGTGTCGGTGAATTGGTGGCGCTCGATATGGCAGATATCGACTTGGCTGACCTGCGCG
The DNA here is from genome assembly GCF_904846565.1 of Psychrobacter sp. CMS30. NCBI lineage: Bacteria > Pseudomonadati > Pseudomonadota > Gammaproteobacteria > Moraxellales > Moraxellaceae > Psychrobacter > Psychrobacter sp. CMS30. The sequence goes on from NZ_CAJHBF010000010.1 coordinate 101,265, forward strand.
TGCGCGTGACGGGCAAAGGCAATAAAACGCGCTTAGTGCCCTTAGGTATCAAAGCTGCCGAGGCGATTCAACGTTATCTGCCGCACCGAAATCTGTGGGTAGAGCAGATGGATAGCGCTTTGTTTATCAGTGAAAAATTAGGTACGCGCTTATCAACACGGGCAGTGCAGCAACGCCTCAAGGTTGCGGCTACACGTGCGGGTATTGCGCAAAATATGTATCCGCATTTATTACGCCACTGCTTTGCGTCGCATATGTTATCTGGTAGTGGCGATTTGCGTGCCGTACAAGAAATGCTTGGCCATAGCGATATCAGCACCACGCAAATTTATACCCATGTTGATTTTGCTAAACTCACCCAAGTCTATGACCGAGCCCATCCGCGCGCCACTCATGCGCAAAAAAACAGTGACAGCGATATTACTTAAGTTACAGTTACTTAAGTTACAGTTACTTAAGTTGAAGCTACTTAATTTGCAGTTACAGATCTAGTGCCAGTTTCATTTTTAATCATTTAAACCTACATCTATGCCAAACGATGGCAGTCAAAGATAGGCATCTTTTGTCGTCCTTGCACTTGGGTGGCTTTATCTAAGGATGCCAAGACTAAAGCATAATTTTTATTAGCAGGGTCTTTTAAGTCACTATCCTCATAGCTGTTGATAATCGTGCCATCATAAGCGGTAATCGTGCTATGTCCCCATGTCTGACGGCTACTGCCATCCTTATAAGCATGCTCGCCGCCTTGTGCTGCGCCAATCACCATACACTGACTGTCTAACGCACGTGCACGGAGTAACAGTGACCAGTGCGCTTGCCCCGTCAAATAAGTAAAGGCTGATGGCGCGCTTAGCAAATCCGCGCCCGCTTGCCGTAGCCGCTGCGCCAATGCTGGAAAGCGTAAATCAAAGCAAACCATCATACCGAGCTGATAAATACCATCATTTGCTTCGAGTGTCGTAACGACTGTTTGGGTGCCGGCCTCAAAAGTCGCCGCTTCATTATAGCTGCCTTGCTTATCGGCGACAGTCGCAGTAAACAGGTGAATCTTATCGTAGCGGGCTACTCGCGTACCATCGGGGGCAAACAGCTGACTGACTTGGCGCAATCTACCATCGGGTACAATGACGCCATCAGGGCGGTAAGGGCAGGGCAGTGAGCCTGCAAGTACATAGATACCATAAGTACGCGCATAGTCAGCTATTGTGTCGGATAGCTCATCAAAACGCTCAGCAGTGGCAAACTGTCGACCCATGCTACAGCAGTTTTCTGGTAGCACTACCAACTGAGCGCCTTGTGCGCGTGCATCGATAATGGCGGCTTTTATATCTGCTAAATTGTCTTCGATATTTTGCTGGCTATTCATTTGCACAGCAGCAACGGTAAGTTGTCCGTTATTTCTTATCTCATTCATAGTATTGTTCCCAATTTTAAGCTGTATTGAGTTTCCCTTTTATCTACTCTTTTATCCTATTGTTATTCACGACTTTTATGCCTAGGTTTGTGTTGGTCTTACATGATTAAGCGCTTAGCAGCCCTACAAAGTTATTGATATTTTTATAATTTGAGCAAGAGCTAAAAAATAGCTTATCTGGACAGGGTATAAATTATCGTAGCAACATTGTAGCAAAAAATGCTATCGTCATGACCTGACCGCTTAAAGCCCTTTTTTAATCGGTATAAGCGTCAATAATCGCAGGCTTTAACCAGCATAACATATAGAATCTTACCCTAATCGGAGTGTAATAAGTCACCCATGAGTATGTCGTTTGGATTGGCGACCACGCTGAGCACCTCACAAAAACTGACCCCGCAAATGCAGCAAGCTATTAAATTGTTGCAGCTCTCTAGTCTTGAGCTCGCGCAGGAGGTACAGGCGAAGCTTGATAGCAATCCATTGCTTGAACGTATCGAAGATGACGATGATGATAATGATGAGTACGACAAGAGTGATGATGAGGCGCTCAATGAGTTTGGCGAGCCATTAACGCTAGATAGTTGGAATCAACACGCTAGCGTTGATACGTTTTCTACCTCTACCCATTTATCAGATGATGGTTTTGACTATGCTGACAATAGCAGCGATGACAATAGCAGCGATGACACTATCACTGATGAATATAGCAGCGACAGCTTAGATAAGTTACAGCAGGCCAGTTTTGATGATGAAGCGATAGACAACTATGCGCTAGATGGCGAGGATTATAGTGGTTTTGAAAGCAGTAATTATGCGTCTGCTGCGACAAGCACTGGCAGTCTGTCCAATCATTCAGGCCACGGAGGCGATGAAGACTTTGATAGCTATCAGGGCAGCACCAGCGCGACCATTCAAGACCATGTGCGCTGGCAGCTAAATTTCAAACATCTCTCCGAGACAGATACACTCATTGCCGAGTACTTGATGGACTCTATGGATGATATGGGCTTTGTGCGCCTTGATATCGATGAGTTGTTACAGAGCTTTGATACCATGGCAAGCTTTTATCAATGGGATGAACGCGTTGAGCATGATGAAGTCATGGCGGTACTGCGCATTATTCAATCGTGTGACCCGCTTGGTGTTGGGGCGCGCAATCTCAACGAATGCTTAGCGCTGCAATTATCAAAGCTTGATACGAATACAAAGTATCTTAAAGAAGCCCAAGCGCTTCTCTCAGCCAGTGAGCATTTAGTTAGTAATAATATCAAAGCCTTGACTGAGCTGACGGGACTCGCGCCTGAATACATCACACCCGCTCTTACTCTATTACGCACTTTGAATCCTTCACCTGGCTTGTTATTCCAAAGCAGTCAGCCTGATTATATGCAGCCATCAGCAAGCTATGATATTCCTGATGTGTTGGTTACGCCTATTCGTCGCCACAATAGCAATAACAGCAGTAATAGCAACAGAGGTGATATTACTGCCCAAGTAGATGGCTGGCAGGTGCGCCTTAATCCTGAAACCTTGCCCAAGCTGCGGGTCAATCAAGAGTATGCCAGTTTAGTCAAACGCGGTGATGACAGCCCTGACAATCAGTATCTGCGTGAAAATCTCACCGATGCGCGCTTGTTTATTCGTAGTATCGAGGAGCGCAATCAAAACTTGTTAAAAGTAGCGACCAGTATCGTGCGCTACCAGCAAGAGTTTTTGCAACATGGTGCAACCGCCATGCAACCCCTTATTCTAAAAGCCATTGCCGAAGAAGTTGATTTGCATGAATCGACCGTCTCGCGCCTGACTACCAGTAAGACCATCTTGACGCCACAAGGGTTATTTTCCCTCAAGCACTTCTTCTCATCTCACGTTAGCAGTAGCGACGGTGATATCTCTTCAACCGCCATCAGCGCCATGATTAAACAGCTTATCGCTGATGAAGACCCTAAAAAGCCCTTATCTGACAGTCGCATAAAAGATTTTTTATTGGCAGAAGGTATCGATATCGCCAGACGAACAGTAGCTAAATATCGTGAAGCGATGAATATCGGCTCCTCTACCCAGCGCAAACAAAAGTATTAAATGTTGTGATTCAATGGCTTATCAATGCAGTACTGCTCTTATCAATATGTTTTTTCGTAAATATAAAAAATAAAATTTTTTGATTATATAGAAACATGCAGGAAACATCAGTTTTTATTACATTTAGTTACAGTTTAATGTCTTGCTACTATTCGCTTTTCATGACAAATTAGAGTCATACCAACAACGAAAACCAAGTATCGATTTGGCTTATTTGTATAAATCATCAATCTAAAATATGATAAAAATGCGTTTATATTTTACTAAAGGAGTAGAGGGATAAAGACGTTAATGATTAAAAAAGCTAAGTGTTAAATCTTATTAAATATGTTTATTAAACATGCTTATTAAATATAAAAAGATACTAGGTCAGTTATTGGTAAGGCAGGGTGATAAAAGCATAAGTGCTGGCTCATCTGTTGATTATAAGTAGCAATATAAGCAATAATAAAAGGACAATAATATGAATGTTTCTATCAGTGGTCACCATATCAGTATTACCGATGCCATGGACAAAGCGGTTCGCGAAAAACTTGAAAAAGTAGAGCGTCACTTCGATCAGATTCAAAGTATTAAAGTGATATTATCGCTAGACAACAGCGGCGCAAGTGATGGCGGTAAAAAGACTCATAAAGCCGAAGCAATTATGCGAGTCGCAGGTCAAGAGATGTTTGTCCAAGCCCTTGAAGACGATATGTATAAAGCTATTAACGACATGGCAGACAAACTTGATAGACAAGTGCGTAAATATAAAACCCGTCAAGACCGTAAGAAAACTCAGGGTCCAGGGCGCGATGAACGCTATGAAGATTTAACCGATGTAGAGGCAGCGCCTGCGGTTTAGGTTTAAATGCCACACGGTTTAATAGCAATGTTTAGCTGTCATGTTAGGTGGATTTTCTATCATATAAGCTTTATGGTCGTAACCATTGATAATTCTTAGCTCATAAATAAATAGTATAAATAGCAGGATTGTTAATGATAGACGATTAATAGTGTTAATGATTGAAATGAAACAAACGATAAGCTAAGCAAAAAAAGGACCTCTAACGTATTATCGTTGAGGTCTTTTTTATTGTCTTTTTAAACGGTGTGGCTTATAAATCTTAGCCGCCGCCAACCGCTTGTACAACTTCAATATTCATACCTTCAACGATACGCAGTTTATCAAGCTCGCTTTTTGGTATCAGCTCGCCATCGACTTCAACGGCGTAGCGTCCAGTACTAAGCCCAAGTTCATTGACGACCAATTGTACCGTTTGATGGGTGGTCTGCAGTGTCTTACCGTTTACATTAATATTACTCATAGTATGTGCTCCCTAATGACTTGAGATTCCTTTTCATCAACTTATCTTTAATCTATGTTTATCTGTAACTGAAATTTTATCGATGACGGTTAGTTGTGTTATTCATTTTAAACGACTGATTGTGCGTTTTAATGATTGAAAACAAAGTAGCTATTAAATACCGGCGTGATTTAAACGAGACGTCGTTACTGCAAGCCATAACCAACCTGCAATCATCAATACACCGCCAATAGGGGTAATCGCCCCAAACCAGCGCGGCGCACCAAGCGTCATGGCATATAAACTACCCGCAAAGATAATCACCCCGACCTGCAATAACCACGCCGTGGTTTGAGTCGCATAGTTTAGCCGAATAAGAATGCCTACCAGTAATAACCCAAGCCCATGTATAAACCAGTATAAGGTTGCTGTTTGCCACCATTCTAGCTGCTGAGGACTGACGACAGCTTTAAGACCATGGGCACCAAAGGCACCCAAAGCCACAGCAATGGCCATATTAAGCGCCGCAATACTTATCCAATTTAGCATGGTCAAACTCGTGTTATAAATAGGGCTTTGATAATGGCTCTTTTCATCTAAGCTTTAGCTGACAAGCTGCTTACTGAATATCATCAGGTAGTATCACGCTATCGATGGTCATGGCTTCACGAATTTTATCCATGGCATTTTTCTCGATTTGGCGCACACGTTCTGCTGAGATAGAGTAGACCGCTGCCAATTCATGCAAGGTTGATTTTTGCTCAGAAAGCCAGCGTTGCTCGACGATATCGCGCGAGCGATCATCCAAGGTATCCATCGCCGCAAGTAGTGCAGACGAGTTATTTTCTTCCCAGTCAGATTCTTCAACCATCTCGGCAGGGTCAATGCCGTCCTCTAAGAACAGCTGCGGCGCATAGCGTCCATCGTCATCATCGCTTGACTGCGCTTCAAATGATGCATCATACGACGTCAAACGTGACTCCATTTCAAGCACTTGCTTGCGCGTTACATTTAAATCATTAGCAATCGCATCAGCTTCTTCAAGCGTTAGTTGGTTGTTGGTCTTTTTAAGACTACGTAAGTTAAAGAATAATTTACGATGCGCTTTGGTGGTGGCAACTTTGACAATGCGCCAGTTACGAATGACGAATTCGTGAATTTCAGCCTTAATCCAATGCACGGCAAAGGATACCAAACGTACGCCTTTATTAGGGTCAAAGCGTTTAACCGCTTTCATTAGCCCTAAATTGCCTTCTTGGATTAAATCGGCTTGTGGCAGACCATAACCCGAGTAGCTGCGCGCAATATGAATCACAAAACGCAGGTGCGACATGACAAGTAAACGCGCCGCTTCAACGTCGCCTTCATCGTAATAGCGATGGGCAAGCTCTTGCTCTTGGGTTGGTGTCAAAATTGGTATTTGATGCACAGTATTGATATATGCACCCAAATTTACCCCAGGCGCAGATAAATGCGTTGGCATCGCAGGGACCAAATCGCGAGTACTGGTATCGCCAAGCGCGCTGGCGTCATAAGGCGGACGCGCCGCTGCAGCTTTTAGCGCCGCATCGCGTGCTTCGTTTTTTTCGGGCGCTGCGCTGTCTTTTTTACGGGAATTTGCAGCGTTAGTAGAAGTGTTAGCCATATTCTTGACCTTGGTTAAATAGATAAGCAATGAGTCAGATAAAAATCTTTATAGTTGTAATTGTAAAGGATAGCGCCGCTTAGTTGCTATCAGTTTTGGTAATGATGAAGTGATATATTGTATCAACAGAATATTTAGATTTTGTTGCTGTAGTCTCTTCGCTATTTGCTGCTGTTGCCTGACTGATAAGCAATAATAATGGGTTTACGGTATCTGTTTTCTGGCTCTGCTCACAAAACGCAGTGATATCCGCTTGCGAGTTTGGGTCGGTTGCAACCACATATAACGATTCGCCTGCGGCCACATGACGCAGCGCCACTTTGGTTTTTAATAGTGGCATCGGGCAGGCAAGTCCGCGGCCATCTACCATATCTTTAATAGTAATCGTCTCGTGCTTCAAACCTGCGCTATCATTTAGTTTACCGTTATCGGTTACACTAAAGGTGTCTACTGGCAATAACTCTAACAGCTGCCTTATCGCTTGCTGCTTTGCTTCAGGCAAGGTATCTGATAAAGCTTCTGACAGATGCACAGCATGCGAGCCTTGTACAATGATGGATTGGTTATCAGCAGACATAAAATTAACCTTTAAGATATCAATGTTTAAGGTAGCAGTATTTAAGACAGTACGGCTGTTTAAGAGAGCTTAGCTTGGTACAGTACTGCCCAGAAGCCTTTATCATGGCCTACCATTATAGCAAATTGCCACTATGTAATTGCAGTTGAATATAGTCATCATAATGTTTGGTCAATCAGCACGTCTTATTAGCATTAAGCAATAGATTTACGTTTTAAACCTTAAGTTCGGACTATAAATTTACACCGTCTAGATTTACACAACCATGTTGCACAATCGTGACGCACGGCAGCGTGATTGGTAGCCAGAAGCAGACGGCAATTGACCTTGGATAAACAAGCTCGTATAGTCAAAAAGACGTTATGATTACTCGTATAGGATACGCACTTGTATTATTCTCATAGACCATCGCTGCTTAAAAAATCGCTGCTTAAAAAACCAGTAAAGAAATTAGCAGAAGGCACGTATGCGCTAAAGTTAGGTATGTCTGCTACTCTACTGATGCTGGCAACCACGGCCAACGCTATCAGCACACAAGCTGCGCCATTTGCTTATGATTCATGGCAGTCTAACAATGCAGACGAGTTAGATTTGCCAAATTTACGCGGGCAGGGTTTAAGCTTTGCTGAACAGTATCAAAATAAGCTGCTTGGCGAATGGTCGTTAAGAAACATCAATGGTCGCACTAAGATGGAGCATGACCCTTGGATACACGAAACGGTCAAAGACATCACTTGGCGGCTAAATGCTCAAGCACGACAACAAGCGCCACTTGGCTTGGTCATTATTGATAATCCCAGTATCAATGCTTTTGCAGCGCCAGGTGGGGTTATTGGGCTGAATACTGGGACGATACTCGCGGCAAGCAGTATGGATGAGCTTGCCAGCGTCATTGCGCATGAAGTAGCACATATTAGCCAGAACCATTATGAGAGCGGGGCGGATGAGCGCAAAAAGGCTTTGCTGATGCAAATAGGCGGTATGCTCGCGGCGATTGCCGCGTCAGCCGTCGATGGTGATGCCGCCGCTGCCGTCATGATGGGCAGCCAAACGGCGACGATGAATAGTAGCATGGCTTTTAGCCGTAATAATGAGCGTGAAGCTGACCGCGTTGGGATGCAAATCATGAACCAAGCTGGTTATGATCCACGCGCGATGCCACGCTTTTTTGCGACGATGAATCAACAAAGCCAATTAAACCAAACCGCCAATCAATTCTTACCCAGTTTCGTACGCTCGCATCCTTTAAGTAATGAGCGCTTAAGTGAGTCGCAAAGCCGCGCTCAGCGTTATACCTCGTTGTCATTAAACCAGCAGCAGCGCCATCAAGCGTTGTTTGATTTGCTGTATTGGCGTGTACAAAGTACCGGCAAACACGTCTCTGAAACTGCATTGACGACCGCTGCTAAAAATAGCGTTGGCGCAAAATTGGCGCTGATGTATTGGTATGGCGAACAGCAGCGTTTTAAAGAGGCCAATGAGCTATATACTGAGCTATCAGCGTTGCCCGCGCCGCAGCGCCAAGTATTAGAGCCTTTATTGTCTATTACCCAAAGCCAAATCCTTACTGAGAAAAATCAATGGCAACAAGCGGCTGAACTGTTAGAGAGTCAGCAGCGCCTTTATCCTGAGCGCCGTGACCTGCGTCTTTATTTGGCTGAAGCACTGACCAATAGCAATCAGCCAACCAAAGCGCAAACACTGCTTAAGCTCTTGACTGAGCAGCAGCCAAGCGACCGCTATGCATGGCAAAGTTTGCAATTGGCCAATGAAAAAATTGCTAAAACCACCGATTCAGCGCCGCTGGCAAAAATCGCCACTATTAATGCGCTGCGTTATCGCAGTCATGACCAGCTATGGAGTGGCCGCTATGACCGCGCGCTGACTTCGTTGACGCAAGCCAAGCAATTGACTGAGCAAATGCAAAAAACCGCGCAAGCGAGCAGTGCCCGACCGTTACTTGCTAATATTAATGCTGAAATCAAAGCCGTAAAAACCGCCAAAGACTTTAAGCCTTAGGCGGTTGTTTTTATTGCTTGGGTCGATACGCAGATTAAGAATATATAACTTTTCTTAACTTTAATTAACTTTGTAGCGCATCTTTCACCAATTTAGAGATGAGTGCAGGGTCAGCACGGCCCGCGGTTTTATTTTTTAACACACCCATCACGCTGCCCATATCACGCATCGATGTAGCACCTTGCTCAGCGATTTCGGCATTGACCAAAGTGGCAAGCTCGGCATCATCCATTTGTTTTGGCATAAACTCGTTGATGATATCGATTTCAAACTGCTCTTTATTTGCCAAATCATCACGGCCATTTTCGGTAAAAATCGTCAGTGACTCATGGCGTTGTTTTAGCTGCTTTTGTAGCACTTCCAATACTTGCGCATCATCAAGTTCGGTCTGGCGGTCAATCTCAATTTGTTTGACCACCGATTGAACGTTGCGCAATACTTTGACGCGCTCAAGCTCACGCGCTTTCATCGAAGTTTTGATGCTGTCAGACAAGCTCTGTTTAAGTTGGCTCATTGTTATTATTCCTTATGAGTATGGATAAAATAGTTTTTGGTAAGTGTTAAATAAAAATCTGCTGAGCATTTATCAGCATGAATAACAAAAATTGTAGCATAAAAAACGCCACTGTTATTCATCGATAACAGTGGCGTTAGTGTAGCGCTGGTATTTAGCTAATCGTATTAGTGATTAGTACATACGAGTGGTACGAATAGTTTCGCGTTGTAATTTCTTTTTATAACGCTTTACAGCAGCGGCTTTTTTGCGCTTGCGTACTTGCGTTGGTTTTTCATAAAATTCACGCTTACGTACGTCTGATAGAACGCCGGCTTTTTCACAAGCACGTTTAAAACGACGGATAGCGATGTCAACTGGTTCGTTTTCTTTAACCTTAACTGCAGGCATGAAAGCTCCTTTATTAGGATGAGATGTAAGGGCATTAGTTTGGCTGTGTATTAGTATTTAGCCGTAATATCTCAAGATTATCGGCATCAGCTCAAACTAGGATAGTCTTGCGCAATAGCACAAGGGCGCTTATTTTAATCAAAAATGGCAGTAAAGTCAAAGGCTTTTGCGCATTAATCCATAATTATCATTAAGTTGCAGGCTATTATCAGCAATAACGGTCGTAACTCATTTAGACTCATGATTTGCTTGCCCTTAACATAGTGCTCTTTAAAAGTGTATGAATGAATAAATTTACTGCATGGTACAAACAGAAATAAAAAACCCTACTGTCTATAACGGTTTAGGCAGAGTTTATGCTATGATAATTTGCATAATATCAATCGTTTTATGTGCACTTTATTAAGGATGTTGCAATGAAGAAATCAGTACTAAACACGGTGCTAAGCACAGCATTTATCGTCGCCCTTGGCTTTGGTATCAGTGCTTGCAGTGGGGATAAAGAAGGCGAGTCGCACGAAGTCTTAGCAAAAGACCGCGTCGATGAAGCAGCAGAGCTTGCGCGTAAAAACGCACCTGAAGCAGAAGAGCTGAATTTCCCAGAAACAGCGCCAATGCCAGCGGCTGAAGCAGACGCCGCGGCAAGTACTGAAGCCACCACAGCTAGCACAGAAGCAGGCGCTGCTGCTACATCAGAAGATACTGCAACTGCAAGCGCGGATACCGAAGTGGCTAGTACTGAGACTGAGACTAAAAGTGCAGAGGCGCCAGCTACGGATGCAGCAACTACGGATGCGACAGCAGTAGCGAATTAGTAGCTTTTACGATAAAAGTACGTTGTGATGAAGGTAGCGACAGCCACTAGCCAGCTATTTTATTAACAAGCTGTTTTACTAACAAGCTATAGACGAGGGAATAACCATGAAACAAAATACCATGAAGAAAAAATCAGTTGTGAAATTGGTGCTGTCTGGCCTGAGTCTTAGTGCGTTATTAACACTCAGTGCTTGTAGTGGCGGCGACAATACGGCGGCTGAAGAGCCTGCTGCTGTCAATGAAACAGAGACAGTGGTTGTAGAGCCTGAAGCGCCAGTTGCAGAAACTGAAGTAGTCACTGAACCTGCCGTTGAAGCAGAAGCAACTGAAGTAGCCGAGGTTGAGCCCACAGCTGCTGCTGAGACAGAAGTGTTAGCCGCTGATGCTGGTGCAAAGCTGTATGAAAAACAGTGTAAGGTTTGCCATGAAAGCGGTTTGTTAGAAGCGCCGAAATTTGGTAATAAAGAAGATTGGGCACCGCACCTTGCTAAAGACATAGATACGCTACGTATGCATTCTGCAAAAGGCTTTAATAAAATGCCGGCGCAGGCAAATGCGGAAGTAAGTGAAGCGCAAGTGCATGCAGCAGTTGATTATATGGTCGCTGCAGCCAGTTAATTCTGCTTGTTGAAATTTGCTCGACTGACCGCCATTGTAAGCTAACAGTGGCGGTTTTTTATTAATGCTACAAGGCAAAATATAAAGGCATATAAATGAAAGTATTGGGTTTAGAGACCTCTTGCGATGAGACTGGTCTGGCGATTTTTGATAGCGAGCAGATAACTAGCGACAATAAAGGTCTGCTAGGGCAGGTACTGTATTCACAAATAGAGTTGCACGCCCTTTATGGCGGTGTGGTGCCCGAGCTTGCCAGCCGCGACCATATTCGTAAGCTGGTGCCTTTATTTAACGAATTGCTGGAGCAGTGCAATATCACTAAAGATGAGATTGATGCCATTGCTTATACTAAAGGTCCGGGGCTTATCGGTGCGCTGATGACGGGCGCATTATTTGGTCGCAGCTTGGCTTATGGGTTAGGTATTCCAGCGATTGGCGTTCACCATATGGAAGGGCACCTCTTAGCGCCGCTCATGGGTGCGAATCCGCCAGCTTTTCCATTTGTCTCGTTGCTGGTTTCTGGTGGTCATACTTTACTGATTGCCGCACACGGTATCGGACAATATGAAATCCTTGGCGAGTCCATCGATGATGCGGCGGGTGAGTGTTTCGATAAAGCGGCAAAAATGCTTGGTTTACCGTATCGGGTGGCCCAAACATCGCTAAATTAGCGGAAACGGGCAATCAAAATGCCTATGATTTACCGCGCCCGATGCTACATCGTGGTTTAGATTTTTCTTTTAGCGGTATGAAAACTGCGGTACATAATCTTATCAAGGACACCCCATGTTCAGGTGGCTCGGGCAATGGCTCTGCTAGTGATCCGCAAGTTCGCGCCGATATTGCCGCCAGTTTCCAGCATGCCGTGGTTGATACCTTGGTGAAAAAATGCGTCAAAGCCCTTAAACAGGTCGAGATGAGCCGCTTGGTTATTGCTGGCGGCGTCAGTGCCAACACGCATTTGCGTGAAACCTTAGAAAGCGAGCTTGCTAAAATAAATGCCACCGTTCATTACGCGCCACCAGCTTTATGTACCGATAATGGGGCGATGATTGCCTATGCCGGTTACGAGCGTTTGCAAGCGGGCCAAGCAGATGATTTGGCTGTCAGCTGCGTACCACGTTGGCCGATGACCGAGTTGCCTGCGGTATAAGCGCTAAAAAGTCGCTTGTATCCAATTTATTAAACTTTATCTCACTCAAGGATGACTTATGCAGTGGCTTGCAATTGGACTAGGTGCTGCCATTGGCGCTTGCCTACGAGGGTGGCTGGCGCGTTTTAATCCGCTGCATCACTGGATACCCCTTGGGACGCTTGGCGCCAATGTCTTAGGTGGACTATTGATAGGGTTGGCCTTGGTGTGGTTTGAACGTGTGGGCAGCGGCTTGTCTCCCAATTTCAGGTTGTTTGTGATTACCGGTTTTTTGGGCGGGCTGACGACTTTTAGCACCTTTAGCGTCGAAGTATTTACCTTTATCCATAATGGCAAACTACTGGCGGGCTTAGGACTGATTGGGCTACATGTGGGGCTGACGTTATTAGCAACCGCAATTGGCTTTTATTTCTTTAAGTTGGTTTTGTAATAATAAAAATGCAGCAATAAAAAAGAGCCATATTAATTTTTAATACGGCTCTTTTTTTAAACAACTTTTTTAAAAAAGCACTAGCTACAACGGCTTCACAATCCCTTCTAATAAACTCGCAAACCCTTGCATATAGGCAATCTCTTGGCTCGAGGTGCGCGTTGCCGCATAGAGCTGACAGTAGACGCCACTGCCTAATGGCCGCGAAACCACCCAACCTTTTTTCTCATATTCAGCGACCACCCAATCAGGTAATGCCGCCACCCCGCGTTCACTAGCAACCAACTGAATAAGCATCGCAGTCAGCTCGGTGGTACGCATGCTTTTAAAGCTGACCTGTGCTGGCGTCATAAAATTGGCAATGATATCGAGGCGCTTAGCTTCCACTGGATAAGCAATCAAGGTCTGATCAACCAAGTCTTGGGCATGAATGAATTGTTGCTCAGCCAAGTCATGAGTCGGCGATAGTACCAAACGGCTTTCATACTCAAATAGTGGCTGATAGCTGATACCTTCTATCGGTAAATTACTGGTGGTAATCAGCAAATCGATATCACCTTCCATCAATAAATGATGCGGCTCAGGCTCAAAACCGGTGGCAAAGTCCAGCTCAACATCCGACCATTCGCGGCGATAATGATTAAGTATCGGCATCAACCAGTCAAAGCAGCTATGACATTCAGACGCTAAGCGCAATCTGCCCGCTTGACCATGGGCTAAGCGTTTTAAGTTTGCTTTGGTGCGCGTGACCTGCGGCATGATACTGTCTGCCAGCGCCAATACCGTTTTGCCCGCTGGCGTAAAAGTCAGCGGACGCGTGCGACGGTTGACCAAACTGATATCGTAGTAATTTTCTAGCTCTTTTAACTGATGGGAGACCGCAGAGGCGGTGACATGCAGCTCATCGGCAGCAGCGGCCAATGAGCCATGGGCTCGCAGCGCAGTTAGTGTATTAAGATGACGAAGCTCTAGCATAAAATGACCTAACCACTGACGTTAAAAAAATGAGAAATTGCGACTTATAAAGGCTTAAAAATAAAGGCTGAAAAAACGGTTAAAGCTTTTTATCTAATGATGTTAAAGCTGTTATTAAAGTAAAATTTAACATCAGCGCCGACGTAGGAGCAATTGCGAGATAACCACCAAAATTAACGAAGCAACCAGTAAAATGGTCCCAATGGCATTGACCTCAGGCTTAAGTCCCACGCGTACCATAGAATAAATACGTAGCGGCAAAATCTCATAGCTAGGGCCGGTGACAAAGGTCGATACCACCACATCATCAAGCGATAAGGTAAAGGCGAGTAACCATCCTGCCATCACCGCAGGGAAAATCACTGGAATCAAGACCGTACGTACCATCATAGATTCGCTAGCACCCAAATCTCGTGCCGCTTCCATTAAACGTTCATCCAAACTACTTAAGCGCGCAAAAACGGTGATGACCACAAACGGCAGGCAAAAAGTAATATGCGCTAATAGCAGCGAGACAAAACCGAGCTGCAGGCCGATTAATAAAAACAGTGCCAATAGCGATATCGCTAGGACAATCTCAGGTGACATCATCAGCACAAATAGCAGCCCGTTTAGCAGCCCTTTACCGCGAAAGTCATAGCGATGTAGCGCCAGTGCAGTCAGGGTGCCGATAACGGTGGAAACCGTGGCGGCAACCAAGCCCAGCACAATAGAATGCCAAAAAGCATCAAGCATCGCCTGATTGTTAAATAGCGACTCGTACCACTTTAAACTAAAGCCGCCCCAGTTATATCCAATTTTTGACTTATTAAATGACATCACCACCAAGACGATGATGGGCAGATATAATAAAGTGTAAATCAGACCGAGATAGCCTTTGGCGGCGATACTGCCGATACTAGGTCGCTTGATAGAGCGTTTAGCTTTTATGGGTGCGCTATTGATTGACGAGTTATTAGATGAATTACCAGACATTAAGCCACCTCGCTAAAATCAGTCTTGCCAATACGGCGGCTACTGGCGCGATAAGCGAGTAATAATACCGCCATCGCAAGCGTTAATAGCACACTGGCGGCCGCACCAAATGGCCAATCACGCGCATCTAAAAACTGGTTTTTGATAATATTACCAACGAGTAAATTACGCGAGCCGCCCAAAATATCGGCGACGTAAAACATGCCCATCGCTGGCAGTAGTACCAACAGCACCCCTGAGATAATCCCCGGTGTGGTTAAGGGTAATACCACATGCCAAAAGGTTTGTCGTTTTGAGGCGCCCAAATCTTGCGAGGCAAGCAGCATATCATTGCGTAAGTCGCTAAATACCGCATATAAAGGCAGCACCATAAAAGGAAATAACAAATAAGTTAAACCCGCAATGACCGCGCCTTGGGTATATAAAATATCAATGGGCGCATCGATAATGCCGATTACTAATAAGGATTTATTAATCAAGCCATTACTGGCAAATAATAGTTTTAGCGCATAAGTTCGTACCAAGGAGTTGGTCCAAAATGGCAATATTAGCATGAGCATCAACAGTGGCTGCCAGCGTTTACTGACTCGAGATACAAACCAAGCAAACGGGTAGCCGAGTAATAAGCAGATGACCGTAGTGATGCCCGCCATCCATAATGAATGCACAAAGACATCGAAATAAAGCGGGTCAATCATGCGCACGTAGCTGTCGATAGTGACCGGCAAACTGATAAAAGCTGTGCTATCACGCGTCAAAAAGCTGACCGCAATCACCAGTATATTTGGCAATAGCGCAAAGATGAGTAGCCAACCCCAAATCAGCCATAGCGTTGCGGTACGAAAAGGGCTTCTATTGCTCAAGTTTTTATTACTTGATTTTTTATTACTTAAGTTAGGACACGCCATTAGCTGATATCCTTTTGGACAGCTAATTTGCTAGTGCTATTATTCATCCCATTATCAATGCCGCTATCAAGCGTACCGTCTTGTTCTTCAGGCAACACCCATTCCCAGCCATCTACCCACGATACTTTTACGCCTTCATTCAGCTTATAATCAAAACTTGGGTCATCTTCATCAAAGAATTCCGAGGCTTTAATAATATGACCGTTAGTCAACTCAATAATCGAGTCTAAGGTGCTGCCTTTATAATTACTTTCAATTACCCGCCCAAGTAAGCCGCCATGCTCTTTATCATTGGGATCATAAATGCGCAAATCTTCTGGACGTAGCAATAAATTGACGATATCACCAACTTGCACGTCATTGGCAAAGTCAGGGCGGCGCAGATTACGTAAGGTCGTCGGTCCCTCTTGCGCTTGTGCCTCGCAGACCTCGACTTCAATCCGCCCATTGGTCACACGACCATCACGATCGGGCTGCTCAGGATAAACGCCTTTGACTTCTGCCTTAAATAAATTGGTCTCACCGATAAACTTGGCGGTAAATAAATTGGCAGGGGTTTCATAAATTTCAATTGGCGTACCAATTTGCTGAAATCTGCCGTCTTTCATCACCGCAATGCGGTCTGACATCGACAGCGCTTCTTCTTGATCGTGGGTGACAAACACAAAAGTAATGCCAAGCTCACGTTGCAGACGTTTAAGCTCAGATTGCATTTGCAGACGCAGCTTATGATCGAGCGCCGATAAGGGCTCATCGAGCAATAGCAGTTTAGGACGATTAATGACCGCGCGCGCAATCGCCACCCGCTGCTGCTGACCACCGGATAAATCTTGTGGTTTGCGATTGGCCAAATGCTCAAGTTGTACCATCGCTAGCATCTCACGCACCCGCGTTTGAATCTCATCTTTTGGCACTTTCTTTAATTTAAGTCCGTAAGCGACGTTTTGCGCGACTGTCATATGCGGGAATAACGCATATTGCTGAAACACGGTATTGACCGGACGCTTATCCGCGGGCAAGCCTGCCATCTGGACGCCATCAAGATAAATCGCCCCAGCATTAGGCTGCTCAAAACCAGCAATCAACCGTAATAACGTCGTTTTACCGCAGCCTGATGGACCAAGCAAGGTGATAAATTCACCATGCTGAATATCAAGGTTAATGTCCTTTAATACTTCGGTTTGATCATAGATTTTTTTTAGACCAGTCAGTTGCAGCAGCACCTTGTCAGTATGGGTTGAGGCAGGCGTGGACTGCGTCTGTAAATTTGATTCGGTCATAAGGTTGATTCCTAAAATACCAAACGCTCAGTAGCGTTATGAATATTAGATACTGTCAGCAATGTCAGTAGCATAATGGCTTTTTGGTTTAACGAATTATTTAAGGTAGCTAATGGCTTATTGAGTCATTTGGTATCGCACGTTATTTAGCATGGCGATAAGCGATGGCTATATGGGGTCTGCTTGCTGGGTATTATAACAAACCCTTGCGGTAAATTAGTGCAAGTTCGTTATCCGTTGGTTGGTAGCGCTTGTTCGTTTTTAGCATAGGGGCTGTCTCTATGTGCCAAAGTTATCTCATGGTTGTTAATAAATCGGCAAGGTAACGAGTGATATTAAAATAAAGAATTTTTACCATTTTTTTGGCTTGCTTCCTATACAATCATTTTATGTATGCTAAATACAGTGATATTTGCCATAGCCAACGGCTGAGCTTAAAGATAAGTCAACGTCAAAAGCAGCACGCTAGCGCAATGTAGAATATTACCCACATTAATAATCAAGGATCCTTTTTATGCCTAACGATACCCGCCCAAAAACTGGTCAAGAAGCATTAGCGCTGCTTAAAGAAGGCAATGCACGCTATGTCGATAGTTTGACCAGCACCGACCCTTGTACCCAAAAACGTCCAGAATTAATCAGTGATCAAGACCCGTTAGCGATTATTTTGGGCTGCTCGGACGCACGTGTGCCGGTTGAGATTGTATTTGATCAGGGCTTGGGCGATTTGTTTGTCATACGCGTGGCGGGCAATGTGGTTGCGCCATCGCAAATTGGTTCGGTTGAGTTTGCCGCCGAAAAATTTGGCACCAAGTTGGTGGTGGTGCTTGGGCATTCGCATTGCGGCGCGGTGACCGCATGTGTTGAGGCGCTGATTAATCCTGAGCAAAACTACTCACCAAACTTACAATCAATCGTTGATCGTATCCGTCCTAGTGTCTATAACTTGCATGAACTTGCCACTGCCAATGGTCAAGATGTCGATGCAGATGAGCTGGTCGATCGCTCTATCCGTGCCAATGTACGCATGTCGGTTAGCCAATTAAAGCATGGTTCGCGCGCGCTAGAAGACCTCACCAATAGCGGTCAGCTGCTTGTTGTGGGTGCCGAGTATAATTTAGAGACAGGCAAGGTACGGTTTTTAGATGTTTAATAGACATTTAGTATGAAATGTCTATCATAGTTAGGATACGGCTGGCTGATACGCGATAACATCGACAGCGTATCCACTATTAACGATTAAAAATACTGAAATATTGGGGAAATTATGACTGATTCAGAAAGCTTAAATAGCAATCAAGAAACAGGTAATCAAGCAGTTAATAACCAAGCAACTAATCATCAAAACGCCATAGCCCAACCTGCAAGCAGCGTAAAAACTGACGGCGTTCAGCCGATTTCAGCTCAAACCACAGGCTATACGTTTAATCATACGATGCTGCGGGTAAAAGACCCTGCTAAGTCATTGGCGTTTTATACCGGCGTCTTAGGAATGACCTTATTGGCGGTGAAAAAATTCCCAGCGATGGGTTTTGATTTGTACTTTTTAGCCAAGCTGACTGAAAGCGAGCGTGAAAACTTGCCAGCTGGTGCTGATTTAGAAATTTTTGCCTTCCGTCAACGCGGTATTTTAGAATTGACTCATAACTATGGTACCGAAACCCAAGCGGATTTTAGTTATCATGATGGCAATGCTGAACCGCAAGGTTTTGGTCATATTTGCTTTAGTGTGCCCAATTTGGATGAAGCGGTTGCTTGGTTCGATGAAAATAACGTTGAGTTTAAAAAACGCCCAGATGAGGGTAGTATGAAAAATATCGTCTTTATTAAAGATATTGACGGCTACTGGATTGAAATCGTGCAAGCAGATTTAATGGGCTAGTTTTTTAAAAGTTTCATAAACCTATTAATAAGATGGATTATCTAAACAAGTTTGTAGGTTTGAGAAGTCACCAATAAAAAAGCCGCTATCGTTAAAATAGCGGCTTTTTTATTGGTGATAGCAAAGGCTCATTAGTCTTTTTTCACTTTAAAGTCGGTATGGCATGATTTACAGCTTTCACCTACTTGACCGAATGCTGGTAGGACCTGATCCATACTGGTCGCTGTTTGTGCCACGGTATTTAATTCAGCAGTGGCTTTTTGAAAGTTATCTGCTTTAGTACGGAAACCATCAACGTTGCTCCAAACCGCTTCAGTGGCGTTACCAGTCGCTTCTTGGTTTTCAAAATGGCTCCAAGGGCTGGCAGAGTCCTTCGCCAAAAATGCCGCTTGTTCTTTAAATATTTCAGCATCAAATGTATCAGGTGCTTCAGCCATATCACCCATGATACCCATTGCATCGCCCCAGCTTTTCATGCTGTCTTGGCGCGCTTTAACGTCAGGGTCAACTGGCGTGCTACAAGCCGTCAGACCTAAAGCGGCTGACATCAAGCTGATGCCAACGATAGACTTAAATGATTTGTTATTAGAAACCTGTGCCATCTGTATTGCTCCTTTATACGTGGCTAATAAAAAGGCGCCGTAGCATCTTCATGCTCGCCACCTGATTAAATTGCGACTATTAGAATAAATGTTATGTTGTTGTTCTAAGTATTAAAGACGACTATATCTGCTCTGTACTTAATAGCTTGTTTTTAATCCATATCGCTGTTGCTTAAATAACAAGGGTCAGCATCTATCGCTGACCCTTGTTATTTTATAGCTTATACAGATTAAAAATAACCTATTACTGATGTAAACATTGATGCCGTCTGTGGTTTATTATGCCAATGATGATTACAAAGTCAACCAATCACGAGGTTTTAGATAAAAATCGGTCAATTCAAACTCAGGCGACCCTTCAATAGGCTCAAAGCGATAATGCCAGCTAGCAAGCGGTGGCATGCTGACTAAGATAGATTCGATGCGTCCATTACTCTGTAGCCCAAACAGGGTGCCGCGGTCATAAACGAGGTTATATTCGACATAGCGTCCACGGCGATAGAGTTGAAATTCGCGCTGTGCTTCGGTGTAGGGAGTATTTTTACGCTGCTCAAAAATGGGCAATATACCTTCAAGATAGCCATTACCGACCGCCTTCATAAAGTCAAAGCAGGTCTCAAAATCCCAGCCACGACTCTCAAGATTGACGTCATCATAAAATAAACCGCCGATACCGCGCTGCTCATCACGATGACGCAGATGGAAATATTCATCACACCACTGTTTAAAGTCAGGATAGATGCTATCGCCAAAGGGAGCGCAAAGGTCATGACAGACCTGATGCCAATGCATGCAGTCAGCCAATACCGGATAAAATGGCGTCAAGTCAAAACCGCCGCCAAACCACCAAATCGGATCTTCGCCCTCTTTTTCTGCTACGAATAAACGCACGTTGGCATGGCTGGTTGGGACGTTGGGGTTTTTAGGATGTACGACCAGTGATACACCCATTGCTTGTGCTTTACGACCAGCGATATCAGGATGGCGCGCAGTTGCGGAAGCGGGCAAGTTCTGCACATGAATATGACTGAACATCACACCCGCTTTTTCAATGACGTCGCCATCTGCTAAAACACACGAGCGACCGCCGCCGCCTTCAGGGCGCTCCCAGTCGTCAGGCACGAAAGTAGCTGGTTTATCATTGCTACTGCCATCACGCTCTTGCGCTTCTAATGCTTGACAGATACGCGCTTGCAAATCGACCAAAAACTCACGCACACGCATGATGTCGTTATGGGTCGGTGTCGTTGTTGCATTTGACATAGAATCTGTTGTGAGAGGATTGGTATTACTCTCTATATTTGGCATACTCATAAAATATCTAATTATTTACTATTTATTAAGGTGTAAGGCAGTATTAAAGTCTTTATCTAGCAGATGACCCATACGATCGCGTTTGGTTGCTAGATATTCAGCATTCATGTCGTTAACCCCAACCAATAATGGCACTCGTTCAACGACATCGATACCGTGCTGCGTTAAATAAGCGACTTTATCAGGGTTGTTGGTAATCAAGCGTACGCTATCAACACCGACATGGGCGCGCATCGGTCCGCACAT
>NZ_CAJHBF010000011.1:0-98519 GCF_904846565.1 Psychrobacter sp. CMS30
TAGCTCGTGTTAGATAAGCTTGCCGCCAAAGGTATTAATACCGCTTTTGTCACCTTACATGTTGGTGCTGGTACGTTTGCCCCGGTAAAAACAGACAACTTGCTCAATCACACCATGCATAGCGCATATGCTCACCTGCCCCAAACCACTGCTGACCTCATTAATCAAACGCATGCCAATGGTAAGCAAGTGATTGCGATTGGAACAACGGTCACACGAGTGCTCGAGACTGCATATCAAAAAACAGCGGTCAATGGTCAAGCGCTTTCTAGTTGGGCGGGTGATACCGATATCTTTATTTATCCAGGGTTTAAGTTTGGTGTTATAGACAAACTGTTTACTAATTTTCATCTACCAAAGTCTACGTTGCTGATGTTAGTCTCAGCATTTGCAGGTAAAGCCGCTATCGAACAGGCCTATCAACATGCCATTAATACCCAATATCGCTTTTTTAGCTACGGTGATGCCATGCTGCTTGATAAAAAGATTCAGTTGCAAGAATAAACATTAAGCAAACAATTCATGCATTGTTCACAACAGCGGTGAAATAAACTGGTAAACTAAACAGTATTTTGTTATAACAACACAGATAACTCTCACTCTAAAGGGCTGCACATGTCTTGTCACTTATCTCATCGCTTGACTACTGTACATCGCTCAGTATCAATGGCGCTGCTTTATTCAGTCGGCTATGCAGCTTTTATGTCTCATGCCCAAGCTGCCACCATTGGCAAGACAGTCATCACCTCGGCGCAGCATGAACCTTTAGCTGCCAGTATTATGGTCACTGATATTAAGACCGCTGATTTTTCAGCCAGTTTGGCAAACTCTACTATTTATCAGCAAATGGGCTTGACGCCAACTGACTCAATGACCGTCCGTTTCCAACCGACGTCAGCCACCAGTGGTCACGTTCTTATCACAACGACCAAACCTGTCTCCAAGCCTTTTGCAGATGTGGTGCTGTCTATTAATGATGGTACTCAGCGCAATGTTATTCCTAAAACATTACTGATGCCTCTAAATAACAGCTTGCCGATTACCCCTACTCAAAATATCGTTACAGGCGCAAAAAAGCCGAACTTACCTGAGGTTTCTACCACGAATGCGCAACCGTTAACGGTGAGAAAAGGCATGCCGCCACCATTGTTCTCAACGCCTAGGTCATCATCTTCTGATTTAGCAGCTTCAAAAGCAGTAGCTACAAAATTGTCTGCTTCTAGTATTCAATTACCGAGTAGCCAAGCACCAAATGTGCAATCGCCCCAAATTCAAGCGCCTAAGACATCAGCCAGTTTGTCAGCAGCAAACACAGTGATACCAAGTAATACAACGCCTTCTGCTGCTAGTCGTTTGAATAATGATGATATAAGTAATGATATAGCTGTGAGGGCAAATACTACTCATGTGAGCCCAGCCAGTATTTTAGACAATACTAAAGTTGCTACTCCCATTAATGATCAACTGTTCGACATTTTAAATATAAAAATTACTCGTCAGATACAGCTTAACTATAATAAAGTAAATGACGTTAATAAGAACGATAATACCATTATGGTGACTGCACCCATGGCAGTGACGCCAGATAACTCTCTGTCAACAGCCAAAGTGACTTCTGATAATACGGTTGCTGCTAATACTCTTTTAAATAAAGTACCCTCTAGCGAAATTCCTTACAGTAATGCTCAATCTAACCAAACTACGGCACAACAGGCTGTAGCGACAAACGCACTTTCTACAGGGGCGAATACTTCAACTGTAGAGAATGCCACAACTAGTAAGACTTCTAGTAACAATGTTAATTACACTGTACAGCGTAATGACAACTTATGGCTCATTGCTCAGCAAATTGCAGAGAAAAATAATCTCGATGTTCAAACCGTAATGAGCGAAATTCAAGCACAAAATCCTAATGCTTTTATTAATAAAAATGCAGATCAACTAAAAGCAAATGCTCAATTAAGCCTTCCCAATTATGACGTGATGCCAACACAAAAAAAATTACAAGAAGCTATTAGTGTTCAGAGACAATATAATAGGCAACGAAATACGACTATTGCGAAAAAACCTGATACGCCAAAAACAGCACTTGAGACCGTAGCTGAGACATCGGTAACAACTAGAACTCAGACACTGCCAACCGCTCAGTTTTCTGTTCTCGCTCCTGGCCATGACGGTAGCGCAGATGGCACTAAAAATAAGACAGCTATGGCTACGGGTAACGGACTTAGCTCAGATGTGTTAGATATTCTTAAATCATCAAGACAAAGTACAGTAGCGGAGGCTCAGCGTTTATCAAAAACCAACAGCACGCTTGGCGGTTATACTAAAAAGTTGCAATTACAAAACCAAAAACTGGCGGAGCTACAAGCTCGTCTCGAAAAACTACGCAATCAATAATTGCCTAACTGATCAACGTATTATGTTGTAATAGTGATCATGGGCGCAGGAGTAATTATGGACAATATGCTATATATTATCGCCGGATTGGTATTTATTGTACTAATAGCGGTTTTGGTCATGCGCAAAAACAATGCGCAAAAACCATCAGGGCAGCCAATTGTAAAGGCAGGAAAAACTGCGCCTAAAGAAACACTTATTCGAGTCAACAGTAATAATGACAAAAAATTTGATCCTATTGAGATTGCGCAACGTTTTATGGATCAGCAGCGCTATGACAAAGCCATTGAAACACTCAATCGCGGTCTTATTGAAAAACCTAATGATAGCCAATTATCTCTTAAGCTGCTTGCGATATATGCCACGATAGATCAATCTGATAACTTTAATAAAGTCTATGACTCTATTAAGACTTATGCTGATGCAAAAAGTATCGCTCAAGCCGATGAATTAAAAGCATTGCTGACTGAAGAACAAAATCAAGCTGCCAAATATGCTCTACCAGCTGAAAATGACCAAGATGCAGGTTTTGAAAGTATTGATTTTGATATCCCTGCGGACAAAGTCGACAGTCAAAACGCCATTATTGATAACCATCTTGACGATGATACGGTTCAACCTACTGCCTATAGAAGCGACTTAGCAGACAGCTCTGACACCACTTTAGCTCCTTCTCATGATTTCGATAATATCGAGCAAGATTTTGACCTGAGCCTGAATGACTTAGAAAACGATATTAACGAGCCCGCCGCTACTAGCATGACACCGGTTACTGAGCTAGATATCGCTGATGATAAAATTTTAACTGCTTCAGCTGTTATAAGCGAAAATGATAATAGTAACGATAGTAGTGCCAGTGACTCCTATTTTGATTTTGATTTCGACTTAGCAGAGCAACAAGATATCTCTACGCAAGTGCCTACTACCACTCTATCTAATGATACGTCTAATAATACTACATTAGATGACAATGAAGACTTTGTCTTAGATTTGGCAGATTTAGAAATTGAAGCTAGCGATGATAACGTTTATGCTGATATTGATGAAGTCACTACAGAAGCTATTCAACTAGAGCAAGAAGACCTTACTTTATCTCTCGATAATGTTGATAATATCAATGATATTGATACTTTCAATGCACCAGTTGAAGCAGAGACGAAAACACAGCCATCAAGTGAAACGTCTATTCTTATTGAAGACAATTTTGATGACTTTACTTTTGAAGACAATGCAGCGCAGGAAATAAATGAAGTCCCTCATGAGACAGCAGCTCATGAAACAGTCGCTTCTAACACTGCACCAACGACTGTTACGTTCGATGACAATACCCTGATTGATGATGATTTTGACTTTGATTCTTTAACAAGTGCTCCAACAGCGACGACGCCAGTTGAGCTTGCAAGCGAAGTTGAAAACAATGTTGATAGCGGAGTTACTGCTGAGACTGAGGTTGAAACTGCCGAAGACTTCTCATCACGCTTTGCAGCTGACTTTGACTTCGTCAAAACGTTAGACAGCAATCAAGTCACCTTAGACTTAGCCGGTCAGTATGTACAGCTGGGCGAATATGACAGTGCCAAACGCTTACTCAATGAAGTCATAAGCCAAGGTACGAGCGAGCAACAAAGCCTTGCGCAAACTCTACTAGATCGCACTGCATAACAAGTAGCACCTTCTCTTATCAGTAAGTATTCTACTATCCTAAGAATACTTGCTGATTTTTTTTGCATTTAAGCTTGATACTCTCTATTATCATTCGCTCTATCATTGCTCATTATTTTTGCTAGAATGCGCCCTAAGACTTAGCGGCGCTTTCTGCTCTCATTTCTCTTCACTGTGCTAATACTATTACTATGCCCTCCTCTATTATGACAAAGACACGCTCCAATCTTATTCGTCTCATTTATGCTGGTGGTACTTTTGGTAGCTACGGGCGACCCTTAGCACCGTTATCGGCAGATATTTTTTTGCCGACCTTGCAACACTTACTGGCTGAGCAAAATAATGCTAATAATCTGCCTCAGGTTTCATGGCTTGATAATACTTTAATTAAAGACAGCAGCCAGCTTACCCCTAGTGACTTTGTACATTTTTATCAGCTTTTGCTATCCGCCTATGCCCAAGGCGACAGGCGGTTTGTGCTTATTACTGGTACGGATACTTTGAGTTATTTGGGCGCGTTTTTAGCAGAGGCTTTTGCTGGTAGTGATATTTGCGTGGTTATCACCGCTAGTATGCGCCCATTATTAGACAGTAACGTGTTGCACTCTTACACCATTGACGCAAATAGCGACGCCTGGGATAACCTTACCGATTCATTAAAATTGGCGGCAGCTGGTGAATCAGGTATAAAGATTGGTTTTGGCGGCGAGTCTTGGCCGGCGCAGACAGTACAAAAAATTCATAGCCACGATTTGATGGCATTTACCGGTCACTCTCGAGCGGCCTATCCTGCCAATAGTTATATCAAAAGCTTACCAGATACTCGCCGCCAGCACTGGATAGATGATCAGCAGGAATTGGTTAGCAATATTGAAGCTCGGGCTAAGCAAGCGCGCATTCATGCCTTATATTGCCTGCCGAACGACACTGAGGTGATGAGCAATCAGCTACAGGCATTATTATCACAGCCGCCTTGTGGGATTATTTTATTAGGTTTCGGCGCAGGCAACGTTCCTTATTCGCCAGCGCTAGCAGAAGCACTAGAACTTGCTTATAAAAATGGCCACATGGTGGTATGCGCTAGCCAGTCTCCATTTGGCGGGGTCAGTGAGAGCTATGCTGCCGGTAGTTGGCAATATGATTATCATGTAATTAGTGGCGGACGTTTAACAATTCCCGCTATTTATGCACGGCTGTTATGGCTATTACTGCGTTATGATAGTCCGGCAAGACGCCGTCAACGTTGGCTCAACAATGTCAATCAAGCTGGCACTACTATCAAGAAACGTTAGACTAGCGTTGAATATGCGTACTTTATAAGCGCCAATACTAGAATGTCCAATACTAGAATGTCCAATACTAGAATGCCCAATACTAGAATGCCCAATAACACCCATGTCCGAGATTAACATGTCCGAGATTAACAGCATCGAAGCTAAAGCTCCCCCAACCTATACATTAGCCATCGCCATTGAATTTTTGGGTACGCACTATCATGGTTGGCAGCGGCAACGAGAAGTATTGGGCGTACAGGAAGCGTTAGAGACAGCTATCGGTAAAGTCGCGAATGAGACGGTAGAGGTCGTCGCGGCTGGTCGTACCGATGCAAGCGTGCATGCCAGCAATATGATTGCCCATTTTACCACTCATGCCTATCGTCACCCTCATAACTGGCTGCGCGGCGTCAACAGCTTATTGCCCGATGATATCGCCCTACGCTGGGTACAGCCGATGCCTGACGACTTTCATGCCCGTTTTGGGGCTATTGCCCGTCGTTATCGCTATATCACGCTCAATCAAGCCCAGCGCCCTGCTATTTTAAATCACCAAGTGACTCATATTTATGAGCCGCTGGATTTAGCAGCGATGCAAGTAGCGGCGGCTGATATCGTTGGTACTCACGATTTTAGCAGCTATCGTGCCGCTGCCTGTCAGTCTAATCAGCCCGTCCGCTCAGTCAGTCATGCAAGACTCTTTACCCACGGTCAATTTATTGTTTTTGACATTCAAGCAGACGGATTTTTGCATCATATGGTACGTAACCTCATGGGCACTTTATATGCTATCGGTCGACACGAATTGCCGCCCGCAGCATTTTTGGATATTTTAGCCAAAAAAGATCGTACGATTGCGCCGCCGACAGCTTCTGGTGATGGCTTGTATTTTATTAACGCCTATTATCCTAATCTTTTTCAACAATTACTGCCCGATGCGCCTTTAACGCCTATTTGGCTCAACCTACCCGATTAAGCTAATATAAGCGGGCATAGTGCTTATCTACTACAGCCCCTCGTTAAAAGATAACATACATATCACTTACAGGCTGTCAAGCAAAAATCAGGTTCCGTATTGCTTTAATCCGCTAAGTTACGTATAATATGGGCTTATTTTTAATTGATTGATACAAATTATGGCAAAAGACGATATTATTGAATTTGAAGGCGAAGTCATTGATACCCTTCCAAATACATTGTTTAAAGTTCGTTTAGAAAACGGACACGAAATCATTGCGCACATCTCAGGTAAGATGCGCAAACATTACATTCGCATTTTGACTGGCGATAAAGTTAAGGTTGAGATGACGCCTTACGATTTATCAAAAGGTCGCATTACTTACCGTGGTAAAAACTAAATTCTTATTGGCTAAAATGGTTATAACAGCATTAATATAAATGCTTGAGAGGTTTAACTGATAATAATAATGATACTGCTAGCCTACTCATTATTGCCTATCATATTTTAGTCTATTAATATTGTTTTTTGCTTTTACCATAAAAAATACCGCTACTTTTAGCGGTATTTTTTTGTTTTCATTTTAAGACCGAAATCTTAGGACTTAATTGTTTTTTTAATAACAACTTTTCAATAGCCGTTTTTAAATAACGGTTTTTAAATAACAACCTATAAATATAGTGAATTCACTTTGCAACCGATATAGTCAATCTTAAATAAAATCAGTACAAGTATTATAACGCGCTACTGGTATTCATTTTTCTTGCTTGCTGTGCCTACGCAGACAGAGGCTGCGCAAAATGAATACCAATAGCTCTGTGTTCATTTTATACCAGTCGCACGTAACTGTTAGCGTATCTAGCGCATCGATTTTATTGCTAACCAATATAGTGATGACTTATTTAAACTCAACGGTTGCACCATTTTGAATCACACCTAACAGTGCAAGCGCGTCCCAGTTAGTCAAGCGTATACAGCCTGCTGATGCTTGACGGCTGATACGCGCAGGATCTGGTGAACCATGAATACCGTATGAAGGCTTACTCAGTCCTATCCATACCAACCCGACTGGATTATTAGGACCTGGTGGAATGATAGCTTTGCTACCATCATTGCCTGTGTAGGTATAATTGGGCTCATGTACCTTTACTTCTACCGTATGCGTCCCTGTTGGCGAGGGCGTCGCTGTGCTGCCTACCGTGGTCGGATAGCTGGCTATTAAGTTATCTTTAGCATCATAAGCGTATAGCGTTTCGGTGGCTTTATCAGCGACGACTCGGCTCACAGGCTTGGTATTAGGATTGCCAGGGTTATAAACAGTGATGGTTTCACCCGCGGTAAATTTAGCGGTAGGATTGAGCGTTTTAAGATATTTTTCACTGATATGGAACTTTTCTGCCAAGCCTTCCGTCACGCTTTCATAATACATACCATCGAGCTTAGCCTTGGCTTCTGCGCCTGCTGGAATGCTCGTGGTTTTAATATTAACATCCGCCTCACTCAGCTGATAACTGACCAATACTGGCTGTGTCATCAGTTTTTCATTTTTGGTTAATGCTTGCCAAGTCTCATTATTCAAATCATTAGTTACGGTCAAACCATTGGCCTTTTGAAAAGCTTGCATGGCTTTGATGGTATTTTTACCCCAATAGCCATCTACCGGACCAACACCATTTTGGTTCCAGTTCAACAAGGCTTGTAGCTTGGTACCGACATTACGATCAATTTTAGTGCCTTCCTTCCAAGTAGCGGCATTTATCTTTTGCGCGACTACTGGCAGATTTTCTGTCGTATATTTAATGGTCGGTAAAAACTTATTCAACGATACGGCAGCTCTACTGTTACCAGCAACTTTTTGGCTCACCCCATTGGTCACTGGGCTGATATCTTTGGCATTGTTAGCAGCAGCTTCTTTACTGACAGTGTTGGACGCTGCCTTACTGGTAACGGTTTCATTGGTAGCGGCGTTGCTTGTCGCATTTGCACTATTATCATTAGTAGCATTAGTATTATTGTCATTAGTAGCAGCAAAGCTTTGGCCCATCAATAAGAATGTCAATAAACCCAACGCTGCCAGTGCGCTGCTAATTTTGGTTAATTGGTACATGTAAAACTCCTAGAGTAGTTATTGTTATTAATATTGTTTTTTATTAGAAATTTAATGATAAAAACTCACTATTAAGACGTTTGTTTTGAGTGATTTTTAATGTCTTAATAAAATATTTCTTTCGTAGAAAAACTAAGGTTAATAAATAGCGCTTATTCTAATGACTTAGTATTTTAATAACTTAGTAAGCTCGCCTATAGTGACATATTAGCCTGTCAGCATATAACAGCTTTATGTTAATAAAAGCCTTATCCTGCGGCATCTGTGTTAAAAAAAGTCCTTTTTTGCGACCAGCTTATTGAGTGTGTTACGGTGAATAAATCTTTTAAATAGGTATAAAAAAACCCATAATTTGCTAAGCAAATTATGGGTTTCGCGCTATAAGGATTTCTCTTTATCATGCTTTCTAGTCTTTAAGATTTCTGGCTATTAGGGCTTCTAGTTAACAATATTTGAAAAATCCGCTTATATTAAAGCTGCATCACTAAACCAATTTTGCCAGTACCGCCTGCCCCATTTCTTGACAACCTACTTGCTTGAGTCCTGTCTCGCTACGATCGAGGATATCAATGGTACGTAACCCATCGTCAAGTACGTCACTGACTGCTTGCTCAATCGCTTGCGCGGCAGCTTCTTGTTTAAAGGTATAACGCAGCATCATTGCCACAGATAAAATGGTCGCCAATGGATTGGCTTTGTCTTGACCAGCGATATCAGGGGCTGAACCATGGCAAGGCTCATACATGCCTTTACCCGCCTCATTGAGGCTCGCCGATGGCAGCATACCGATAGAACCGGTCAGCATCGCCGCTTCATCAGATAAGATATCACCAAACATGTTGCCTGTGACCATTACATCAAACTGCTTAGGGTCTTTAATCAGCTGCATACAAGCATTGTCCGCATACATATGCGATAACGCCACATCGTTATAATCCGCTTGCTGCATCTCAATCATCGTCTGCTTCCACAGCTCAGTGACTTCTAAAACATTGGCTTTATCGATTGAGCAAACTTTGGCTGGCGTACCTGCTGCTTGTGCACGAGTTTTCGCCAATTCAAAAGCAACCTTACCGATGCGTTGAATTTCACTGGTGCTATAAACCATGGTGTTATAGCCTTGCTGCTCACCATTCGCTAAGGTACGAATACCGCGCGGCTCACCGAAATAAATACCACCAGTTAATTCACGTACAATCAGCAAGTCTAGACCCGAGATAATCTCAGGCTTGATGCTTGAAGCATTAACAAGCTGCGGATAAAGTTTGGCTACGCGCAGATTGGCAAACAAACCAAGCTCACTACGAATTTTAAGTAAGCCACGCTCAGGACGTTTGCTACGCTCAATACCATCCCACTTAGGGCCGCCAACCGCACCCAATAACACCGCATCTGCTGCACGCGCACGTTGTAGCGTTTCTTCGGGCAACGGTTCACCCGTGGCATCAAACGCCACACCACCGATTAATCCAGATTCAAGGGTTAAGCCTAATTCAAACTTATTATTGACAGCATTAAGCACATCAACGGCTTGAGTCATGATTTCAGGGCCGATGCCATCGCCTGCTAATGTTAAAATCGTTGCCATACTGATCCTTGTGAGTAAATGGTTAAGTAAATATTCTTTATGGAATTGATGTTTATGCTACTAATACTTATGGTATTGCTATTTAGGGTACTGCTGACAAGTTTATAGGAGTCTGTTAAAAAATGACTTCTTGTGCAATGTGTTACACAAGAAGTCAGGGTCTATCTGTTTAAATAAGTTCCTTTAAATAAGTTTCTTTAAATAAACTTTTTTAAATAAGCTTCGATGTAAACGCTTTTTTATGAAACTTTGGCTTTTACTTTATTTTTTGCTAGTGGCTTTGATGGCGACTGAGTAGGTTCAGCTTTAACAACACGAGTTTCCACAAACTCCCCTTGATGCTCAGCCCCTATCTCTTTGCAAAAGCGGCGCTGGACACTATTGCCTTGATATAGCTCAACACATAACGGCTCTGGCGAAGCACTATCAAGCAAACTGCCTGAGTTGTTGCTTGATTTTTTTTGATAAGCGCGCAGCTGATAGGTTCCTGCCTCAGAAAAATCGTGAATCATCGCGAAACGCTCGACATAGCCCACGTTATTTTCTGGATAGAAATTGACTTGTACCTCACGCTTGCCAGGCTTTACTCGCGCATAATAATTGGTTAGCCCAGGCATAGCAGATGCTGACAAGGGTACAATTTTTATCGCTTTTTTATGAGTAAGCGGCGTCATATCCATCGCCATTGGCGCTTGTCCATGCTTATTACCAGTACGGCTCTTACCGTTTGCATTCACCGCTTGCATCGCAACCAGCATGGCAGGATTAAGAGGCTCATGAGTATCACTACCTATAATGCGCGTCTGGTCAATGCGGGCAATTTCGCAATGATAAGTACCGACACAGGCAATATTTACTTCACCGGCGACAGGGGTTATTTTCCCAGTCCATACCTTGGCATTTTCTGCCGAGTCTATTTGTTGATAACCCGTCAATACCTGACAGCCAGATAATAATAAACTTGCGGCAATAGCCGTACTTGTCCATACAACAAAGCGTGTTTTATTCATAATGGTGGCTACTATTTATGAGGTAGAAATTACGATAAGGTAAAAATACATTATCATTCATTTTAGCCACTTAATTACCATAACTCAACGCTGTATTAGCGTTGAGCACTTTTATATGTTGAATAATATTTTCTACTAAAAAAATTTTACCAGTCCTTTGAATACTAAGGACTATTATCTAATAGCTATGCTCTAACGTCATTAAATATCCAAGGCGTTTTTTGCATCATTTTATGCTCATAGTCTTTAATCGCATCGCTTTGCTGCAAAGTCAGACCGATATCATCAAGACCATTGAGCAAGCAATGCTTACGAAACTCATCGACCTCAAAAGCATACTCTTCACCGCTTGGGGTAATAACCACTTGACGCTCGAGGTCGGCGGTTAACTCATAGCCTTCATTGGCAAGCGTTGCTTTCATCAAGGTATCAACGATGGCTTCATCCAAGACGATTGGCAGCATGCCATTTTTAAAGCAGTTATTATAAAAAATATCAGCAAAGCTTGGTGCAATGATAGTACGAAAGCCGTATTCTGAAAGCGCCCAAGGTGCATGTTCACGGCTCGAGCCACAGCCAAAGTTTCTGCGTGCCAGCAATATGGTTGCGCCTTGATAACGCGGCTGATTCAAGACAAAATCTGGGTTAATCACGCGGGTGCTATTGTCTTGACCTGGATAACCTTCGTCAAGGTAACGCCAATCATCAAATAAATTGACGCCAAAGCCAGTACGTTTAATGGATTTTAAAAATTGTTTGGCGATAATTTGGTCGGTATCGACGTTTGCGCGATCGAGCGGACAAACGATACCCGTTTGGGTGTTATAAGCTTGCATAAGATTTCCTTAAAATATCGATTACTAACGTAAAATTTTCTGGCTGCTTAATACAGCTTAAAAGAGCGTGCCATTTGCTTAACTATCTTAGTCATCCTATCTTTTTCACTCTCAGGATAGTTCAGATGTAATACTGCTTCCTGACCATCCTTAACTTTAATAACATGATAAAAAACTTGACCGTCTTTTCTATAGCCGCTTGCTGTATAGGTTTTGTCTTTTAACAGCTCGTAAGTAACTGTCATGCCAGCTTTATATTGATGCTGCTTCTCTTTTAGATAATCACTATCTGTATAAAAGAAAACAATTGGTGTATTACTCCCAAAGACCAAAATAGTGGCATTAGAGTTGGGTAACTTAAAATGACGACCATCACCATTATCTGCCTCAGGCAACCATGTCAATTGATTTGGCACATCGACACAATAGGCAAATCTTCCATTACAGTAATCACGAGCCATCGCTAGCTGAGAGCTACCCAATAAGCAAAATAAAATAAACAGCATTTTCATTTTTATGCTCTATAGAAATGCAAAGTTAAAACGTGCGCACATCGACAAAGTGACCAGCCAAAGCTGCTGCTGCTGCCATCGCTGGGCTGACCAAATGCGTACGACCGCCATTACCCTGACGACCCTCAAAGTTACGGTTAGACGTTGAGGCACAATGCTCTTGCGGCTCAAGCTTATCGGCATTCATCGCCAAACACATAGAGCAGCCCGGCTCGCGCCACTCAAAACCCGCTTCCGTAAACAAAGCATCTAAGCCTTCTGCTTCTGCCTGCAATTTCACTTGACCAGAACCTGCGACAACAATGGCTTCTTTAATATTATCGGCAACTTTACGACCTTTAATAACCGCTGCTGCATCACGTAAATCTTCGATACGTGAGTTGGTACATGAACCAATAAAGATACGGTCAAGCTGGATATCGGTGATTTTTTGCCCAGCTTCTAAACCCATATAAGTATAAGCACGTAACCAGCCCTCTTCTTGCGCTTCATCAACCGCTTGGTCAGGCGTTGGCACCGACTGAGTGATATCAACGACCATTTCAGGTGAGGTGCCCCAAGAAACTTGCGGTGCTATCTCGCTACCATCAATCTCAACCACGGTATCAAATACGGCATCATCATCTGAGTACAAGGTGCGCCAATAAGCTTCCGCTTGCTCCCACTGCTCCTCAGTCGGTGCATAAGGACGGCCTTTCACATAGTCAATGGTCGTATCATCGACGGCAACCATGCCGACGCGTGCGCCCGCTTCAATTGCCATATTACAGACGGTCATACGACCTTCCATGCTCATGTCTTCAAATACTTGTCCGGCAAACTCAATCGCATGCCCCGTCCCGCCAGCGGTACCGATTTTAGCAATGATAGCAAGCACCACGTCTTTTGACGTCACGCCAGCGCCAAGCTTACCGGTGACCCGGATTTGCATATTTTTTGATTTCTTTTGAATCAAACACTGGGTTGCCAATACATGCTCAACTTCTGAGGTGCCGATACCGTGTGCCAAGCAGCCAAGAGCACCATGGGTGGCGGTATGTGAATCACCACAAACGACCGTCATACCAGGCAAGACTAAGCCTTGCTCAGGACCGACCACGTGCAAGATACCTTGACGCGCATCATTAATGGTAAATTCAGCGATATCAAACTTGGCACAGTTTTCATCCAAGGTTAGTACTTGTAAGCGCGATACTTTGTCTTTGATACCAGCCACGCCTTCTGAGCGCTCTTTAGTCACTGTCGGTACATTATGGTCAGGGCTTGCGATATTAGCCGACATACGCCACGGCGCACGATTGGCAAGCTCTAAGCCTTCAAATGCTTGCGGGCTTGTCACTTCGTGTAGCAAATGGCGGTCGATATAAATCAGGCTCGAACCATCATCGCGCTTGGTGACTTCGTGAGCATTCCAAAGTTTGTCATATAACGTTTGACCGGCCATGTTGCTATCCTTTTTTAGTTGCTAATTTCTGAATGACTGCTTTAATAATGAGTGAGTGACAAAATATTTTTGTCTACTGACGCACTTTAATTTAATACTTTGTTACTACCTGGTTATTCATTTATGTTTTATAAAGCCTGATTAAGACGTTATAGGCACAAAGAATAAACACAGATATTTTATAAGATTTATCATCTATTGCATTAATGGCTACTCAAAATACGCCATATACTGCCAATCATGACGTTAACAGAATAAATATGTCACAATACGTCTAGATGTCTTGTGATTATAGCAGGCTAATCCTATAATAATAATTGATGATTTTTGCATAGTCACAAACTTTTATTTCTAATTCATTATGATTAGGCTAGCCAACTTTTATTTATAGCTCGTTATGTAGCTAAGGACATCGGTGTGAATACCACAAATTTGACGACATTTGTCACTGTTATGAAGACAGGCAGCATCTCAGGTGCAGCAGAAAAGCTATTTATTACTCAGCCTGCGGTCAGTAAGCGCATCAAAAATTTAGAAGATGAGTTTAATATCACCCTATTTGATACGGTTGGTCGCGGCATTGTACCGACGCAAGCCGCCAGTGAAATGCTGCCTCATGCCAAACGCTGGCTTGAAGATTATGAAAACTTTAAAATTAACCTACAGCATTCGCAGCATATCGTCTCTGGCAAATTGGTGATTGGTACCAGCCATCATATCGGCTTGCATCACCTAGCCCCTGTGCTTAAGCATTTTATCCAAGCTTATCCTGCTGTACAACTAGAAGTGCATTTTGTCGATTCAGAAACTGCCCATAAAGCGGTGCTCGATGGTGATTTATCATTGGCATTTTTAACGCTGCCGCCCGTCTATGATAAGCGTTTGACCTATCATACCTTATGGTCAGATCCGCTCTACTTTATGACCGGCACTTTATCGCCTTTAGCGACCAAATCCAATGTAACGCTCGAGCAATTGGCGCGCTATCCTGCAATCCTGCCATCTGCCAATACCTTTACCAGTCAGATTACCTTGGCGGAATTTGCTAAGCACAATCTAAAACCTTACGCCACTATGAGCACCAACCCGCTTGAGTCTATTCGGATGTTGGTTTCTGTTGGGCTTGGCTGGTCGGTATTACCACAAACGATGGTCAGTCAGGATTTAGAACGTATTGATATGGCAGATAATATCGAATTGCAGCGCTATTTGGGCGTGGTCATCAATCCAAAACTGACGCAATCTAGCAGCGTGACGGCATTATTAGAGCTGCTAGCGCCCATTGAATAGAGACTAGGTAGACTCTTTATGAATATTGGCTAAAAGAACTGCGTTATTTAGCAAAATAGCGCATTCGCATTTGTGCCACTCATACGTTATAATACATTTGACGTTGTTTAGATAACATAAATTTACCTTAAGCACACTGATAGTCATATATTGAACACTTCTAGTAATATATGATAGTAAACAGTAGGTCTAGTGGTTTTAAATGATTGGTTATATAAACGACTGAGATTTATACATGATAAGCAGATGCGAACAATAAAAATGTAAAATTGAACTATGTATTGCCGTTTGTGTTTCATCATGACTTTATAGATAGCAGTCCTAGAACAGCATCAATCATATAAAACTAACAGAAGATTTTGAATAAAAGCCATTATGTCCTACTTAATGGCTTTTTTCGTCTTTAGATTCTTTCATCTTAAGACATTGTTTTCGAACAGCGTCTTGTAAGACCTAATTTTTATCATTCAAAATAATGACAGCCAATTATGTTGGTTAAGGACAGTTTATATGAACGGAGTTTCTAGTGGCGTGATGATATCACTTGGCGCCTATTTCTTAGTGATGATTGGGATTGGCATTTATGCTTATTTTAAGCAAGCCAATGATACTGAAGGCTATATGCTTGGTGGTCGTAGTTTAGGCCCTGCAGTCACTGCCTTATCAGCAGGCGCATCGGACATGTCAGGCTGGTTACTACTTGGTTTGCCAGGTGCTATGTACGCTGACGGTGTCGTCAGTGCATGGATTGCCATTGGTTTAACCTTGGGTGCTTTTCTAAACTATCTTATCGTGGCACCGCGCCTTCGTGTTTATACCGAAGTCGCTGACAACGCCATCACTTTGCCAGATTATTTTGCCAACCGCTTTGAAGACAAGTCGCATTTGCTACGTGTCATCTCTGCCGTGGTTATTATCTTATTCTTTACCGTTTATACCGCTGCCAGTTTAGTCGGTGGTGGTAAACTTTTTGAAAGCTCATTAAATCTTTCTTATAGTACAGGTCTATGGGTAACCGCAGGTGTGGTCGTTGCTTATACGCTATTTGGTGGTTTCTTAGCGGTATCGATGACTGACTTTGTACAGGGTATCATCATGCTGTTTGCTATGGTCATCGTACCTATCGTCGCCTTGACCGACCTTGGTGGTGTGTCGGCGACGACCAATGCTATTAGAGCCATTGACCCTAGTATGTTAGATATTACCAGCGGCATGACGGTACTGGGAATTGTATCGCTACTCGCTTGGGGGCTTGGTTATTTTGGTCAGCCGCATATTATCGTCCGTTTTATGGCCATTCGCTCAGTAAAAGATATCCCCACTGCGCGTAATATCGGTATGAGCTGGATGATTATCAGCCTTATCGGTGCTTGTGTGACAGGTATCGCTGGTCGCGCCTATGTACAAAAAACGGCAATGACATTAGACGACCCTGAAACCATCTTTTTGGTCTTTACCCAGTTCTTGTTCCATCCACTGGTATCGGGTTTCTTATTAGCCGCCATTTTAGCCGCTATTATGAGTACGATTTCCTCTCAACTACTCGTGGTATCAAGCTCATTGACTAAGGATGTTTATAAGCTATTCTTTGATAGAGATGCGCCAGAAGCGCGTCAAGTATTGGTTGGTCGACTCTCAGTTGTCGTGGTTGCTGTAGTCGCAATTCTACTTGCTTCGAACCCAGAAAGTTCTGTACTCAGCTTAGTATCTAACGCTTGGGCAGGATTTGGCGCAGCATTTGGACCATTGGTTATTTTCAGCCTTACATGGCGTCGTATGAACCGTAACGGTGCCGTTGCTGGCATGGTCGTCGGTGCATTGACTGTTATCTTATGGGTTTATGGTCCTTTCCAGATGAATGGCGTGCCATTAAACAGCTGGTTATACGCTATCGTTCCAGGCTTTATCTTAAGTACTATCGCTATTTTTGCCGTGAGTATCATGACTGGCGGTCCAAGACCTTCAGTATCGGCGAAGTTTGAAGAGATGGAAATGAACTTAGATAGATAAGTAGTTTTTATTCATTATTGTATGACAAAAAAACCTCGCTAATTTGAACTGAACCCCATAAGTTGGACACAACTTATGGGGTATTTTTATGCATTACGACCTAGACTTTAAGATAAAAGTCATCGCATACTATCGGCAAGGACATACCGGACTTGCCACAAGTGAGAAGTTTAAAGTAGATTCGAAACTTGTACAAAAATGGGTTAAACAATACCAAAGCGGTGGCATAGATGCCATTAAGCCAAAGACAAGTAAGGCCAAATACAGCAGTGAGTTTAAACATCACGTGATTACGACCATGCTTAAGGAAGGATTAAGTCAATCCGAGGTCGCTCTAACGTTTAACATCAGCTCACCGGCCTTAATTAGCCACTGGCACAAAGCGTATCGGCTCTATGGTATGTCTGGACTAATATCCAAACCTAAAGGTAGAACCGCCATGAGTAAACCCTTTATTACAGACAAGCCAGATGATGAAAAGACGCTAGCAGAGCTTAAGCGTGAGAATGAGTACCTACGTGCGGAGAACGCCTACCTAAAAAGCTGGATGCCTTGCTCAAACAGAAGAAGAAACAAGCTTTGAAAAAGCAAGGCTCATCGAAGGACTAAGACAAGAGCACCCTTTATCTGCTTTGCTAAACATCGCTAAGATGGCTAAGAGTGTCTTTTACTACCATAGGTGTCAGTTTGATGTTAAAGACAAATATGCAGACTTAAAACATCATATTGCTCAGATATACCACAAGCATAAAGGCAGGTATGGTTATCGTAGAGTCACGGCCGCGCTAAAGCAGTTAGGGGTTTATCATAACCATAAGCTCATCGCTAAGCTGATGCGTAACATGAAGCTTAGCGCAAAGATAAGACGTCAGAAGTACCGATCTTACAAAGGACAACAAGGCAAGATTGCGAAGAACTATTTAAAGCGCCAGTTTCATGCAGATAAACCAAATAAGCGCTGGCTGACCGATATTACTGAGTTTAAGGTGGGTGATGATAAGCTGTATTTGTCACCCATACTTGATTGTTATAACAATGAGATCATCACCTATACGCTCTCAAAGAGACCCACTTATGACTTAGTTGGTAAGATGCTAGCTAGTGCTTTAGATAAGACAAAGGCGTGCCGTGGTAAGAGATTAATGCTGCATTCAGATCAAGGGTGGCATTATCAAATGAAACCGTTTAGCACGACGCTTAAACAGCATGGAATTAAGCAAAGTATGAGCAGAAAAGGCAACTGCTTAGATAATGCACTGATGGAGGGGTTCTTCGGTACGCTGAAGTGCGAGACGATTTATATTGAGAAACCGAAAACTATTGAGCAGTTAGAGAAACAGATTCATGAGTATATGCATTATTATAATCATGAGCGTATTCAACTTAAATTAAAAGGACTGAGTCCTGTGCAATACAGAACTCAGTCCTTGTTATAAACTAAACCGTCCAACATTTGGGGGTCAGTTCATAATTGGCGAGGTTTTTTATTATTAGCGTTTTATACGTAGTAAACGTATTTAATTAAAATGGTTTAACTAAAAGGTTTTCGTTAATAGTACTGTCGCTGATTTTTCATCACGGTCGTCATAATAGGCAAAGTTACTAGAAGTGGTATCGTAATCAAATACCAATCTTGGCGTTAAGCCAAGCACAGTGAAATCGCGCTTCCATACTTGTAGACCCAGTGAGGTGGTTTTGTCTTCTCTTTTGGAGCCTGGCTCACCACCGTTAACTTCATAGTATCCATTCAAAATATCTGGTGAAAGAGAGATTGCAGGATCTTCATACTTTTTAATACCGTAGCCTGCTGACGCTAGTGTTGAGATACCTCGCTTCCACTCACGCCCCCAACCGACTTTTATCGAGTTACGGTCATAGCTGATAATGCCCGATTTTGGCACATCATTTTGATAGTTACCTAGACCACCATAAAAATACTCTTTAGCATCTTTAATATAAAAGGCATTTAAGCCCAAAAACTGACCATCTGTTTCACGGTTCTGATTGTCATCATCTTCAAAGGTCTCTTTTGATAAAATACCGGTTGCCGTTAGTTTGAGCTTTGGTTTAACCCAACGCGAGCCACTCACGGTCACGCCTTTACGTAAGCTATAGGCTTCTTCATCATAATATCGCTTAGTCACAAACGGCGTGAGCGAGACATCATTTTTGGCATCGTCATAACCGACGCCAGCGGAAGCTGTAAATAGGTAATCATTGTAGTCCGTCTCATCCCAATAACCTTTCAACGACGCATTTCCGCCCACGGTGGCATAAAAGTTATCAGGTAGATTAAAGCGTTTGTTTGCACTACCAGATACTTGAAGCCCTTTACCAGATACTTTTTCTGGAGGTCTATACCCCGGTCTGGCAAAACTATCAGGGACATCGTTCAAATTTTTATCCTGAATATAGCTAGCAGAAGCATTAAACTGCCATTGCTCAGAACTATTGATTTGAGCTAACGAGTTTTGAACTCTAGCCATCACCGGTGCAGGCAGATCAACCGACTGCAGTTTTAAAAACTGCTCTTTTGCGGCAGCATACTGCTTATCTGCTTGCATCGCAGTTGCCATATTTAAGCGGACAGGATGGAAGTCTGGATCTGCTGCTAGCATCTCACGATAAATTTCAATCGCTTGTTTGTTTTTAGCTTCACTGCGATATATCAAGGCGTCAGCAAACTTGATCAGCATAGGATCATTGGTTTCTAACGCTTTATAGTGGGGCAATACCTGCTTTACTGTCACCATATCCTGCGCCGCTAAAGCGTCATTTAAGAATTTACTAAATGCGGCTGGGTTGGCTTTTAAAGCTTCTAGATTATAAGCGGTGGCAGCAGCAAGTTGCTGACGACTTCTGATAGCACGTTGTGCTTCTGTGTCAGTAACGGTGGTAGAAGGTGCCGTAGGGTCGGATACGGCAGTTTGACTTTCACGTTTGAGGAGCTCAGTAGCCTGGTCGAGATCAGGTTCTATCTCTGGTAAATCGTCTGGAGCAGCCATTGATGGTAGAGAAAACGCCATCATCGATAGCAAAATGGAAGCGGTGAGAGGTTTGCGCATATATTGATTATTCATGGGTATCCTTACCTAAGTACGATCACTATTTTTCTAAACATTATTCCAACTTTAGTTATCCTAAGGGATTTTAATGCTTTAAGCGAGCAAAAAAGCGTCCTAGGACGCTTTTTTGTTTGTTTTATACAGTCATATTACTTTATTGCTTTTCGGCACCAAAGGTTCCTTGGAAAGTTGTACCAGTTCCTGGCGTAGTTCCAGTTCCGGGTACGCTACCAGGTTGTGCTTCTTGGTAAATACCACCTAAGAACTTAGCATCTTCACCATAGAAACCACCTGAGGTTGCAATACTATCTTTACTACCAGCAAAAGTATTACCCGTAATGCCAGCACTAATACCAATATTTTTATTAATATCAGCAAACTTTAATGTCCCTGTTAATGAGTCATTAACGAAATCAACATTAAAATTAGATGTGCCGTTGACCACTGGGTTTTTGAGCGCGCCTGAGCCTAAATGTAGATTATCCATATAGGTTGCAACACCAGCATACTGAACTTTACCTTCTGTAGGCATGTTCTCAGTTGCTTCACCCATGACGTAAA
This sequence comes from Psychrobacter sp. CMS30, assembly GCF_904846565.1. Classification (NCBI taxonomy): domain Bacteria; kingdom Pseudomonadati; phylum Pseudomonadota; class Gammaproteobacteria; order Moraxellales; family Moraxellaceae; genus Psychrobacter; species Psychrobacter sp. CMS30. The sequence continues at coordinate 20,718 of NZ_CAJHBF010000011.1, forward strand.
CATTGGTATAGCGTGATTTCACCCCACCAAATGAACCTTCTTTACGCATGTCACCATACACATGACCGATTTGCATTTGCGAGTCGAAGTTCTTATAAACAGATTGATAATCGTATTTTAAATCAATCTTGCCAAGAATGGATTCAACTTTACCAAAGGTCGCTGTACTCGTATCTTTAGATTTTTTGAAACCATCATCGAGCAATATATCATCAGATTTTACTAGTGTCAGTTTCGATGCTTGTCCGAATTTACCTGGTTTAGTAATATCTAGACGACCAACAAGCTGATTATAACCCGGTAGATTATCTGTATTAGTATCAACAATCATTACTGGGTTGGTATCTTCACCAGAACCTGTTGTGGTATTGAATGTATCATTGTCCCTTACAAACTGACGATAACCAATAGCATTTTCTGTTCCAGTTCCCGCTACACTGCTGACGGTGTTACTCATAACACCTGTTATAGCTTTAGGTACTGGTACTGGTTCAGAGTTAGAGCCGACTTTAGTAGCACCATAAGTTCCTTTACCGCCAGCATCTTGATATATGCCACCTAATAGCTTGGCATCTTCTCCATAGAACCCACCTTTAGTATCAACACCATTCCAATTACCGGCAAAGGTATTGCCTGCAATTTCTGCTTTTATTTTCTTATCTTTCATACCAGCAAACGATAGTGTGCCATCAACCTGGCTATCCACAAAGTCAACACTAAAGTTAGACGTACCTACAGTGGGGTCAACACCAATAATCTCACTTTTTGTATTACCAAGATAAGTGGCATCACCTTTGTAGGCAACTTTACCGTCATTAATACGGTTATTAATATTATATTGCGATAGATCTTTCATGTACTTCATATCAACGTCATTTGTACTATTACCTTGTACATAGACGTTTGACAAAGTAGCTAATTGGGTTACGTTAGCGAAACGTTTAAGGTCACCATATACATGACCAATTTGCATTTGATTGTCAAAGTTTTTATAAGTGGAGGTGTAATTTAACTTATTGTCCCACGTACCACCAATTTGCTTGAGAGAGCTCTTCTTAAAACCCTTTTCGTAGTCTTGGTCATCTGTACTTCTTAATGTGACATTCACAGGTTGTTTAAAATAACTCGATCCAGTCTCATTAAAAAGAGCTGTGTAGGTATCGTAGCTCGCAGAAGTATTTGCGCTCAAACCACTATTGTCGTCTTTTGCAATACTATTTTGGAAGCCAGTAACTTTAGTATTTGCAGCAATTGTCGGGTTGGTTGGTGCTGGCGGTAATTGCTGTGCCGCTGCAAGAGCCTCTTCTGCAGCTATCGCTCTAGCTTCAGCTTCTAATTTCTCTTTTTCCGCTTCATCGGCACGTGTTTGAGCCGCAGCCGCTTGCGCTTTAGCATCAGCCGCTTGTTGATTGGCGGCGGCTACTTTCTTGTCGGCTTCAACTTTAGCGTCACCAATGGCTTTGTCGGCAGCCACTTGCGCTGCAGTGGCTGCATTTTCTGCGGCGGTTTTGGCTAACAATGCAGCCGCTTCAGCAGCTTTTGCAGTCTCTGCGGCGGCTTCTGCTGCAGCTTGAGCGGCTTCGGCGGCGGCCGCACGTGCTAAGGCGGCGGCGAGCTGATCTTCGCCATTACCAGCACTTGCTAAGGCATCTTCTGCTTTTTTCAGGGCCTCTTGGGCTTTAACGGCATCCGCTTGGGCTTTGTCTGCAGCAGCTTGGGCGGCGGCGGCTTGGGCTTGGGCAGTGTCTTTGTCAGCATTGGCTTTGGCGGCATCCGCTTGGGCTTTGGCAGCGGCTTTTTCTGCTGCGGTTTGCTTGTCGCTCTTCGCGCCATAGGTGCCTTGAGCATCATTACCAGCGTAGACCCCGCCTAGGTATTGAGCATCCCCACCAAAGAATCCACCTTCAGTGCTGTAACCGGCATTGTCAGCCGCTGTGCCTGAGAATTGGTTGCCATTGATACCAGCGGTTAGACCAATCTTACCGGCGTTAGCAAAGGTTAAGTCCCCTTTCACGTTTTTAGCAACAAAGTCGGCGGTGAATACAGATTTGCCAAACTCGATGTCATTGCCAATACCCAGCTTGCGGTAAGTGGCGTCCCCTGTGTAACCTACGGTGCCCTCTTTCGGCATGTTAGCCGCTTGGGTGGCATTACCGATGACGGCGACACCATTGACGGGTAAGGTTTTGTTCAATAGAGCAACTTCAGCAGAGCCATCAATATGACCGATGCGCATGTCATCGCCAAAGTCTTTATAGGTTGAGGTGTAGGTTAAAGGCAGTGTCTGACCAATGGCGGCAACCACGATGTCTGCTTTGCCTTTATGGGCTTTAAAGCCGTTAGCAACGTCTGTGTCGCCTTCACCAGAGAGGGTGATTGGGACCAGTGGGAGTAAGCCTGCTGTGCCATCTGGATTCTGAGAGGCGATGTCAGCACGGGCATCAACGGCAGAGCCGTCTTCATTTACGGCAAAGTCGCGGGTGGTGGTATTAAACAATCCGAGTGAGCCGGCATTAATGTTTAATGATTGAACACCCGATTTCTTCGCTTCGGCAGCGTTCTTGATGGTGGCTGCTGCTAGGGCGTCTTTGGCGGCTTGCGCGGCTTGGTTGGCGGCAGCAATTTGAGCTTCTGCTGCGGCAGTCGCTGCAGCTTGCGCTTGCTGGGCAGCGGTGATTTGGGCATTGGCGGCCTCAAGGGCAGCTTTGCGACGATCCACTTCTGCTTGTAGGGCCGCGGTGTCACCACTGCCATTTGCCAATGCGTCTGCTAGGGCTTTCTCTGCAGCAGCTAACTTATCCTGTGCGGTGATTAACTCACCTTTGGCTTTATCCGCTTCTGCTTGGGCAGTGGCTGCTTTTTGCTTTTCAAGCTCTGCTTGCGCTTTGGCGGCTGTGGCTTGCTGATTGGCTGTTTCAGCGTTGGCATTGGCCGCAGCGATTGCGGTTGCAGCGTCAGCTTTGGCTTTTACTGCTTCCGCTTTGGCTTTATCTTCTGCAGCTTTAGCGGTGGCAGCGTCAGCTTCCGCTTTAGCCGCTTGCGCTTTAGCATCAGCCGCTTGTTGATTGGCGGCGGCTACTTTCTTGTCGGCTTCAACTTTAGCGTCACCAATGGCTTTGTCGGCAGCTACTTGCGCTGCAGTGGCTGCATTTTCTGCTGCGGTTTTGGCTAACAACGCAGCCGCTTCAGCAGCTTTTGCAGTCTCTGCGGCGGCTTCTGCTGCAGCTTGAGCGGCTTCGGCGGCGGCCGCACGTGCTAAGGCGGCGGCGAGCTGATCTTCGCCATTACCAGCACTTGCTAAGGCATCTTCTGCTTTTTTCAGGGCCTCTTGGGCTTTAACGGCATCCGCTTGGGCTTTGTCTGCAGCAGCTTGGGCGGCGGCGGCTTGGGCTTGGGCAGTGTCTTTGTCAGCATTGGCTTTGGCGGCATCCGCTTGGGCTTTGGCAGCGGCTTTTTCTGCTGCGGTTTGCTTGTCGCTCTTCGCGCCATAGGTGCCTTGAGCATCATTACCAGCGTAGACCCCGCCTAGGTATTGAGCATCCCCACCAAAGAATCCACCTTCAGTGCTGTAACCGGCATTGTCAGCCGCTGTGCCTGAGAATTGGTTGCCATTGATACCAGCGGTTAGACCAATCTTACCGGCGTTAGCAAAGGTTAAGTCCCCTTTCACGTTTTTAGCAACAAAGTCGGCGGTGAATACAGATTTGCCAAACTCGATGTCATTGCCAATACCCAGCTTGCGGTAAGTGGCGTCCCCTGTGTAACCTACGGTGCCCTCTTTCGGCATGTTAGCCGCTTGGGTGGCATTACCGATGACGGCGACACCATTGACGGGTAAGGTTTTGTTCAATAGAGCAACTTCAGCAGAGCCATCAATATGACCGATGCGCATGTCATCGCCAAAGTCTTTATAGGTTGAGGTGTAGGTTAAAGGCAGTGTCTGACCAATGGCGGCAACCACGATGTCTGCTTTGCCTTTATGGGCTTTAAAGCCGTTAGCAACGTCTGTGTCGCCTTCACCAGAGAGGGTGATTGGGACCAGTGGGAGTAAGCCTGCTGTGCCATCTGGATTCTGAGAGGCGATGTCAGCACGGGCATCAACGGCAGAGCCGTCTTCATTTACGGCAAAGTCGCGGGTGGTGGTATTAAACAATCCGAGTGAGCCGGCATTAATGTTTAATGATTGAACACCCGATTTCTTCGCTTCGGCAGCGTTCTTGATGGTGGCTGCTGCTAGGGCGTCTTTGGCGGCTTGCGCGGCTTGGTTGGCGGCAGCAATTTGAGCTTCTGCTGCGGCAGTCGCTGCAGCTTGCGCTTGCTGGGCAGCGGTGATTTGGGCATTGGCGGCCTCAAGGGCAGCTTTGCGACGATCCACTTCTGCTTGTAGGGCCGCGGTGTCACCACTGCCATTTGCCAATGCGTCTGCTAGGGCTTTCTCTGCAGCAGCTAACTTATCCTGTGCGGTGATTAACTCACCTTTGGCTTTATCCGCTTCTGCTTGGGCAGTGGCTGCTTTTTGCTTTTCAAGCTCTGCTTGCGCTTTGGCGGCTGTGGCTTGCTGATTGGCTGTTTCAGCGTTGGCATTGGCCGCAGCGATTGCGGTTGCAGCGTCAGCTTTGGCTTTTACTGCTTCCGCTTTGGCTTTATCTTCTGCAGCTTTAGCGGTGGCAGCGTCAGCTTCCGCTTTAGCCGCTTGCGCTTTAGCATCAGCCGCTTGTTGATTGGCGGCGGCTACTTTCTTGTCGGCTTCAACTTTAGCGTCACCAATGGCTTTGTCGGCAGCTACTTGCGCTGCAGTGGCTGCATTTTCTGCTGCGGTTTTGGCTAACAATGCAGCCGCTTCAGCAGCTTTTGCAGTCTCTGCGGCGGCTTCTGCTGCAGCTTGAGCGGCTTCGGCGGCGGCCGCACGTGCTAAGGCGGCGGCGAGCTGATCTTCGCCATTACCAGCATTTGCTAAGGCATCTTCTGCTTTTTTCAGGGCCTCTTGGGCTTTAACGGCATCCGCTTGGGCTTTGTCTGCAGCAGCTTGGGCGGCGGCGGCTTGGGCTTGGGCAGTGTCTTTGTCAGCATTGGCTTTGGCGGCATCCGCTTGGGCTTTGGCAGCGGCTTTTTCTGCTGCGGTTTGCTTGTCGCTCTTCGCGCCATAGGTGCCTTGAGCCTCATTACCAGCGTAGACCCCGCCTAGGTATTGAGCATCCCCACCAAAGAATCCACCTTCAGTGCTGTAACCGGCATTGTCAGCCGCTGTGCCTGAGAATTGGTTGCCATTGATACCAGCGGTTAGACCAATCTTACCGGCGTTAGCAAAGGTTAAGTCCCCTTTCACGTTTTTAGCAACAAAGTCGGCGGTGAATACAGATTTGCCAAACTCGATGTCATTGCCAATACCCAGCTTGCGGTAAGTGGCGTCCCCTGTATAACCTACGGTGCCCTCTTTCGGCATGTTAGCCGCTTGGGTGGCATTACCGATGACGGCGACACCATTGACGGGTAAGGTTTTGTTCAATAGAGCAACTTCAGCAGAGCCATCAATATGACCGATGCGCATGTCATCGCCAAAGTCTTTATAGGTTGAGGTGTAGGTTAAAGGCAGTGTCTGACCAATGGCGGCAACCACGATGTCTGCTTTGCCTTTATGGGCTTTAAAGCCGTTAGCAACGTCTGTGTCGCCTTCACCAGAGAGGGTGATTGGGACCAGTGGGAGTAAGCCTGCTGTGCCATCTGGATTCTGAGAGGCGATGTCAGCACGGGCATCAACGGCAGAGCCGTCTTCATTTACGGCAAAGTCGCGGGTGGTGGTATTAAACAATCCGAGTGAGCCGGCATTAATGTTTAATGATTGAACACCCGATTTCTTCGCTTCGGCAGCGTTCTTGATGGTGGCTGCTGCTAGGGCGTCTTTGGCGGCTTGCGCGGCTTGGTTGGCGGCAGCAATTTGAGCTTCTGCTGCGGCAGTCGCTGCAGCTTGCGCTTGCTGGGCAGCGGTGATTTGGGCATTGGCGGCCTCAAGGGCAGCTTTGCGACGATCCACTTCTGCTTGTAGGGCCGCGGTGTCACCACTGCCATTTGCCAATGCGTCTGCTAGGGCTTTCTCTGCAGCAGCTAACTTATCCTGTGCGGTGATTAACTCACCTTTGGCTTTATCCGCTTCTGCTTGGGCAGTGGCTGCTTTTTGCTTTTCAAGCTCTGCTTGCGCTTTGGCGGCTGTGGCTTGCTGATTGGCTGTTTCAGCGTTGGCATTGGCCGCAGCGATTGCGGTTGCAGCGTCAGCTTTGGCTTTTACTGCTTCCGCTTTGGCTTTATCTTCTGCAGCTTTAGCGGTGGCAGCGTCAGCTTCCGCTTTAGCCGCTTGCGCTTTAGCATCAGCCGCTTGTTGATTGGCGGCGGCTACTTTCTTGTCGGCTTCAACTTTAGCGTCACCAATGGCTTTGTCGGCAGCTACTTGCGCTGCAGTGGCTGCATTTTCTGCTGCGGTTTTGGCTAACAACGCAGCCGCTTCAGCAGCTTTTGCAGTCTCTGCGGCGGCTTCTGCTGCAGCTTGAGCGGCTTCGGCGGCGGCCGCACGTGCTAAGGCGGCGGCGAGCTGATCTTCGCCATTACCAGCACTTGCTAAGGCATCTTCTGCTTTTTTCAGGGCCTCTTGGGCTTTAACGGCATCCGCTTGGGCTTTGTCTGCAGCAGCTTGGGCGGCGGCGGCTTGGGCTTGGGCAGTGTCTTTGTCAGCATTGGCTTTGGCGGCATCCGCTTGGGCTTTGGCAGCGGCTTTTTCTGCTGCGGTTTGCTTGTCGCTCTTCGCGCCATAGGTGCCTTGAGCATCATTACCAGCGTAGACCCCGCCTAGGTATTGAGCATCCCCACCAAAGAATCCACCTTCAGTGCTGTAACCGGCATTGTCAGCCGCTGTGCCTGAGAATTGGTTGCCATTGATACCAGCGGTTAGACCAATCTTACCGGCGTTAGCAAAGGTTAAGTCCCCTTTCACGTTTTTAGCAACAAAGTCGGCGGTGAATACAGATTTGCCAAACTCGATGTCATTGCCAATACCCAGCTTGCGGTAAGTGGCGTCCCCTGTGTAACCTACGGTGCCCTCTTTCGGCATGTTAGCCGCTTGGGTGGCATTACCGATGACGGCGACACCATTGACGGGTAAGGTTTTGTTCAATAGAGCAACTTCAGCAGAGCCATCAATATGACCGATGCGCATGTCATCGCCAAAGTCTTTATAGGTTGAGGTGTAGGTTAAAGGCAGTGTCTGACCAATGGCGGCAACCACGATGTCTGCTTTGCCTTTATGGGCTTTAAAGCCGTTAGCAACGTCTGTGTCGCCTTCACCAGAGAGGGTGATTGGGACCAGTGGGAGTAAGCCTGCTGTGCCATCTGGATTCTGAGAGGCGATGTCAGCACGGGCATCAACGGCAGAGCCGTCTTCATTTACGGCAAAGTCGCGGGTGGTGGTATTAAACAATCCGAGTGAGCCGGCATTAATGTTTAATGATTGAACACCCGATTTCTTCGCTTCGGCAGCGTTCTTGATGGTGGCTGCTGCTAGGGCGTCTTTGGCGGCTTGCGCGGCTTGGTTGGCGGCAGCAATTTGAGCTTCTGCTGCGGCAGTCGCTGCAGCTTGCGCTTGCTGGGCAGCGGTGATTTGGGCATTGGCGGCCTCAAGGGCAGCTTTGCGACGATCCACTTCTGCTTGTAGGGCCGCGGTGTCACCACTGCCATTTGCCAATGCGTCTGCTAGGGCTTTCTCTGCAGCAGCTAACTTATCCTGTGCGGTGATTAACTCACCTTTGGCTTTATCCGCTTCTGCTTGGGCAGTGGCTGCTTTTTGCTTTTCAAGCTCTGCTTGCGCTTTGGCGGCTTGCGCTGCTTGTTCTGCTTTTACTTTAGCATCTTTAGCAGCATTTTCTGCTGCTTGCGCCAGCTCTTTGGCTTCTTCTGCTGCCTTTTTAGCCGCTATTTCTGCTTTAAGTGACTCTTCAATTTCTTTAGCTTTGGCCGCTGCTACCGTAGCACGAAGATCTGCAGCTTTTGCTTTTTCTTCAGCGTCTTTAACTTTTGTTACTGCTTCACTAGCTATCTTTTTGGCTGCATCCACTTCTTCTTTAGATGCTTTTGCAGCGGCTTCAATTTTTGCTACTGCTTCGACTCTTGCAGCTTCTGCTGCTGCTTTTGCCTGTACTGCTTCTGCTCTTGCTGCATCAATTGCTGTCTTCGATGCTTCTGCTGCTTTTTCTGATTCCTCTCCAAACTTCAATTCTGCTGTTTTAAGCGCTTCTTCTGCTGCCTTGGTTTTGGCTTCTGCTACTTTAAGCGCTTCTTCTGCTGCTTTGGTTTTAGCCTCAGCCGCTTTAATAGCTTTTTCAGCCTCAGTTATATTACCAGCTCCACCTCCCGTATCAGTACCTGGCAACACAGGTGTTGGTTTCGGAGTGATAGGATCATCTCCGCCACTAGTCACACATGACGCTAGAATAATAGCACTTAAGAGAACCACACTGGCTTTGAGTGGTGTATTTAGTTTTTTTGCTGCTGTTACAGCTGAGATTGAATGACAGTTAGGCGACATTCGTCTTCCTCCATGAAGAGTTTATGATATTCCGTTACTTCGAATAAGATACAACTTTAATCCAGTTGCATGCATACATAAACAAATTCACTACAGAAAGTCAATTAATATTAATGAAATAATGTTCACTGTAATATTTAGTTACCAATTAATCCTTATAAGCGAATATAATAAGCTATATAGAGAAAATATGTATCAATATACGCAAAAAAGAATATAGGACACTCTTATACTTTCATAGTCATCCAAATTAAAATAAATACGATAATCAATGATGCATTTCCATGTATTGCGTCATTTTTTAGAAAAAGTAAGATAATCATCATTTTTTTAGAGTAAATTGAGTATTCCCTATGTTTTATAAGAATAGTTAGACTAATATAAGGAAAATAATGGAGCATTAGTAATTATATAAATCCTTTATTAATACAATATTAGAAATATTAATTAGGAAATTTTAAAATAATAAAAAATTCTCCTCATATTAATTTATATACCTTAATACATATAGAGATGTTATTGAGATTAAAGACAGGGATTGAGTCAAATAACAATTTGAAAATTAATTATAGAAATCGAACTATGTTCAACAATTTTTCATATTAAATAGCAGTCTTAAACTATATTGATACAAAATATACCAATTTTTGTTTTGTATTTTTGTTATTTCTACTTACTAGTTAGTTTTTCCATCATTTTTTATACAAGTTTCGTAAATACAAGAATCTAGAAAACAAAAAAAGCGCCCTAAGGCGCTTTTTTATATTTAAGTCTTTATGGTTAATTTATTTATTGCTTTTCGGCACCAAAGGTTCCTTGGAAAGTTGTACCTTCACCTGGTTGAGCACCCTTACCGCCTTGAGCTAACGCTTCTTGGTAAACCCCGCCTAAGAATTTAGCATCCTCGCCATAGAAACCACCTGCGGTATCAATATTATTTACATTACCAGCAAAGGTATTGCCGCTGATATCTGCATTGATATTAATCTTATTGTCAGTAGGCATATATTTATAATCGCCATCTGCAAATGTCAATGTTCCTTCAAGTTTGCTATTAACGAAGTCAACATCGAACTTCGAGGTTCCATTAACGACTGGACCGCCACGCTTGCCCTCTTTTAAATGTAGGTTTTCCATACAAGTAGCAACACCAGCATACGCTACCATACCATCATTAATATTGTTATCAATATTGTACTTTGCCAAGTCTTTCATGTACTGCATGTCTTTAAGGTTGGTACCGTTACCTTGTACATAGACAGTAGAGACTCGAGCCAAATCACCTAAGAACGACTGATTTGGATCACCGTATACATGACCAATCTGCATTTGTGAATCAAAGTTTTTGTAAACAGATGAATATTTTAAGTCTAACTCTACAGGACCTTGAACTTTAGTAGAATCAGTATGAAGCTTAAAGCCATTACCATAATCTGAATCACTAGCTCCACTTATATTAACAAGAACCTTCTGTTTTACAGAGTCAGGCTTGGTCATATCAGCGCGCGCTAAGAACTTATCATAACTAGTAAAATTATTACCAGCACGATTGTCTACTGGGACTTTAGAGCCGTTTACATCTTGTGTCTCAGTAAAGTCTGATTTGTCATCACGTATTTCCGCATAACCAATCGCATCATCTGTAAAGGTACCCTTTTTACTACTGAGCGTATTGCTTTGGAAGCCAGTAAATTCGCTATCTACTGGATGTTCTAGATTCACTGGAGGTTTTGGAACTTCAGGCGTCGGCGTCGGCGTTGGCGTCGGCGTTGGAGTCGGCGTTGGAGTTGGCGTTGTTACTTGACTGGCACCATATGTGCCTTGAGCTTTTTCGCTTTCGTAGATACCACCTAGATGTTCAGCTTTACCACCGTAAAATCCACCTTCTGTTGCATAGCCTCCATTGTCTTCGGCTTTGCCTGCAAACTTATTGCCATCAATATTTGCTGTTAAGCCGATTTTACCTGCGTTAGCAAATGTAAGATCACCTTTTACGTTTTTAGCAACAAAATCTGCAGTAAATACTGACGTACCATATTCGATGTTTTTATTTGCACCCAATTCGCGGTAGGTTGCATCACCACTATAGCCAACCTTGCCATCCATTGGTAAATTTGTTACTTGAGTTGCATTGCCTATTACTACAACACCATCAACTGGCAATTTTTGCCCTAAAAGTGTTCTTGCATCTGCCTCACCATTGATATGAGCAACACGCATTACATTATCGTAGTCTTTATATACTGAAGTATATTCTAGTGGAATATCGTTACCAGCGGCTATAATCGTTGTACTGTCATCATGTGACTTAAAGCCTTGCTTAGCATCTGCATCACCGTCTCCAGATAAGTTTACTGGTACAGTCGGTAAAAGACTGGTTGCTAAGTCCGCTCTTGCCTCTATTTTTGACTTATCTGCGCTTGCTTCAAATTTACGTGTATCAGCCTTAAACATTCCACCGACATTAATACGTTGAGCTCCTGAAATACCTGCTTCAGGTTCTGTTGGAGTCGGAGTCGGAGTCGGCGTTGGAGTCGGAGTCGGAGTCGGAGTCGGCGTTGGAGTCGGCGTTGGAGTCGGAGTCGGAGTCGGCGTTGGAGTCGGAGTCGGCGTTATTGTTTCAAATACATCGCCAAGATTATAAGAAGGCTCATCAGTCGTATTACAGGCGGCGAGGATCATTGATGTTAAAAGAACAACACTGGCTTTTAGCGGGGTTTTGAATTTTTTAGCTGTCGATACAGCCGTGATTGAATGACGGTTAGGTGACATTCTTCTTCCTCCATGGATGATTAATTGATATTCCTTTATCTACTACTTGTACTACTAGTGTTTAGATAAGAGCTATAGATAACCAAATTTAGTTTACAAAGTCAATTCATAACAGCTGACTGCTGTTGATAAAAAATGACGCAAACGTTCATTTGTGAGAGGTTAAACATTTATATGAGTATTAACTCAGTACTCAATAAGATAGATAATAGTCATTAGTGAAGCTTATCTAACTCACTAGATAAGCTTTTTAAGAACTTTATTCAAAATAATACTATCAAATGCAATTTTACTGACTTTGGTAAGAGATTTTTACGCCCGCAATATAACCATCATTGTCTTCAGCCTTACTGACGATACTACCATTAGGTAACTGTCCAGTAGCATCCCCAAACTTAAGATACTTGCCGCCGACAGATACTGCCCACTCTGGTGTGACATTGTATTTAATGCCACCACCAATACTATAAAAACCTTCAATGGTACCAAGTGAACTCACAGGGTCTCCAGCACCAGAATCATAGCCGAGTACAACTGAACCAGCCAATTTTTCATTAAATCGCTTAGCTAAACCAACATCGACCTTCCACTGATCTTTTTCGTAGGATAATAATGGTAAACCTTCTGGTACAGCTGCCTTTGAGAATACATTATATAAAGGTGGAACAATCGAAAAATCACTCCAAGGCACCCAGCGAACATCAAGCGTTCCTAATAATTGATACTTTTCACTCAAACCTGTCTGTATATTTAAGTTTACTGATTCAGGTGTTGTAACTGTCGCCTCAGTTGTCGCATTGGCTTGAATGTCATATCCAGCACTTCCTGGAATCTGAGAAAGAACAAGGTCTTTATATTGACTATCTAAAAGCGGAACTCTCTCAGCGATATCTGTTTTATGCTCAATTTCAGAACGATAAGTTAAAGCGGCATTTAGTGCTATTTCAGGTTTGCTATAAGCAAGACCTGCGACCCAGCCGTAATCAGTATCAGCATTAACATTAGCATCATAGCCTGTCAAAGGACCATATGCCTTACCTCGTAAATGTACGTCCGCTTTTGCTTTTTGCATCACTGGACCACCAAATACCTGAAAACCGTTAGACTTATAACCAACTAAGCCGGTCCAAGTTTCGGTATGAACACTGACCTTGGTATTTTTATTATAATCAGGGTCTAGTATTGCAGAGTTAATAATTTCATTTTTAGCACCGATTCCATTGAATTTAGGTGTAATAAGCGTTTCTTCACCTACTTTTGATACGAAATTACTATCACCTTTATATTCTACCTCTGCCCCGAATGGCTCATCATAAAAGACACCAATACTTATATTGTCATTGACGTCCGTTTTGACACCATAACGCATAAAGCTATAGGTATCATCAGTAGCATTACCGGTACTCTTACCTTTAACATATTCAGCTTCAGTATTTGTTATACCAAATTTATTGCCCGCATTGTCATGAGCAGATACCTTGGTATCGATATAAGCAAAATCAACTTCTGCATAGGTTCCGGGATTAAAAAAGCCTTTGATATCTTGACCAGAACGATCAAGACCAGCGGCTTGCGTCAATGATGCAGCCGATAAAGCAAAAAGAGCGAGGGTGAGTTTAGAGATAGGGAATTTTTGAGACACTTGATATCCTCCATGAATATAATAACTGGCAAATAGCTTGGTTATGATATGTCTTATATCAGTAACTTCAGCTGATGCTGTGCAATCCTTTGCCAAACGACTTTGAACTAAATCTTTAGAAGTAAGAATCGATGACTCGATCTTCACATTTCCTAAACATCAGACATTACAGCTATGTAAGATAACGTAACCGATTTAAGTATCATAATTAAAGTTGAGTCTTATAGCAACTCTCTTTTTGAACTTTAAGGAAATAGGCTAAAGCCGATAGAGTTTATACTGAAAAACAAATATAAATCAATACCACCCAAACCTATGATATCAGTACATCTTGATCAAAAAATTATATATTAGACATATTAATCAGAGGAATTTTTTATATTAATTTCTAAATATATAAGTATAAAAAAAGCAAAGCAGCCATATAGGCTGCTTTGCTTTTACGAACATTAATCCTATAAATTATTGATAGAGAGTATAGTTACTTACCTTGACAAGACAACTTCACACCAACGATATATCCATCATTGTCTTGGAAATCGCCAACAATTTGCTGCGTCGGCAACTGACCTTTGGCATCACCAAACCATAGATATTTACCACCTGCTGATACCGCCCACTCAGGGGTGACATTATACTTAGCGCCCAAACCAACACTATAGTAGCCATCAATCGGACCTAATGATGTCGTTGGATCGCCTGAACCACTATCCCAACCAATTGTACCACTAACAGCTAAAGCTGGTGCTAGGCGTTTAGCCATACCAAGCTCTACCTGCCATTGATCATCGCTATAATCTACTAAAGCTAAACCATCTGGACCGTAACTGCGTTTACTAACTTCATTATATAATGGCGGTACGATAGAAAAATCACCCCAAGGTACCCAGCGTACTTTTGCTGTGGCTAATGTCGTAGGATTAATACCCGTCTGGAAATCAAAGTTAACTGATTTTGGCGTGCTAATTTCCATGTTATTGGTTTGAGTGGCTGCCGCTGGATTACCTGCTAAAAGACCTGCTAATGGATATGTTTCAGTAATATCCATACTATGATCAATTTCTGAGCGATAAGTAAGCGCTGCTTTTAAAGCAATCTCAGGTTTACTATATGCTACACCGGCTAACCAACCATAGTCTTGGTCAGGGCTAATATGTGAAGTATAACCTGTAGCGAGGCCATAAGCACTACCACGGAGTTTTACATCAGCCTGAACGCGCTGAGCAACTGGACCGCCATATATTTGAAAGTTTTTATTTGCACCAAGTTTCATACCCATAATAGCAGTGATATTCTCAGAGCGCACCTCAACTTTAGTGCCTTCAGTATTAGCAAGCTGATTAGCCGCATAGCCATTCAGACCTTGTAAAGGAGCTAGCCGTGCTTCACCAGCGGCAATTTCTACTTGACCTGCGACAATCTGTGGACGCAAAATTGGTTCAAGTGCAGGATTTGATGCAATGGCAGCTTCAGCTTGTCTAACTCGATCTCTACCTGCTGCAAGTTCTTGTTGCGAATCTTGTACGAAATCATTCAATTCTTCAGCATTAGTAATGGTAACCCCAGGTGGTAATTTTCCATTCAGCTGTGAAGCAATTAATCCGTCTATTGCCGCGGTTGGGGAACCAACAAAGTTATTGTCACCGTTATAAGCTGCTGCTGCGCCAAAAGGTTCATCGTATAAGATACCAACACTAAAGGTATCATTAATATCAGTTTTTACACCATAACGGAAAAAGTCGTAAGACTCAGCAACTTCACCCGTACTCCTACCTTGGACATAACCGGCATCATCAGTGGCAACACGTTGATTATCATAACCGCTAACGTCAGCGTCGATATAGGTATATACAGCTTCGGCATAAGTGCCATCTTGTAAGAATGCTGTGATATCTTGACCTGAGCGATCAAGACCTGCAGCATTACTCATACTGGCTACAGAAAGAGTAGCTATCGCTACGGCAAGGGTTTTTAAGTGAAAAGTAGCGCGCATTGTGTATCTCCAAACATCCTCGTTGTTAAATCGTTGTAATAATCAACATTTAGCATTGTTACGCAAAATATATGATTATGTAAACGATGTCCTAAAATGAATAGTAATGACTTTCTGACACTAAAACAACAATTAAAACGCTTTATTTCTTGTTAATGACTGAGCGGTACAAAACATTAAATTACTTTAATAAACAATAGTTTACTTAACACACAATCATTAATTTCTAATTAACATTATTGGCGAACTTAAATCGGAAAATATAGGTTTTTATTCTTAAATTAAAAGATATTTATTATTGTATTTCTCTTTATTTTAAACATAAAAAAACGACCTATTTAAGGTCGTTTTTTTATCTAAAAAATATAACTTATATCAATATTAGTAATTTTCAGTTTTACTTAGCTTGATAAGATAGCTTCACACCAAGGGCAAAACCGTCATTGTCTTCAAAGTTACTAACGACATTCTTAGTTGGTATTTGACCTTTAGCATCGCCGAACCATAGGTATTTACCACCGGCAGAAACTGCCCAGTTCTCAGTGAAGTTATATTTTGCACCTAGTCCAGCACTATAGTAACCGTCAATAGGACCTAATGACGTCACTGGATTACCAGCACCACTATCCCAACCAATATTACCAGTAACTGCTAATGCTGGGGTTAGTCGCTTAGCTAAGCCTAATTCTACTAACCATTGATCTTTGTCATAGCTCACTAAAGACAAACCTTCAGGGTACTGCGCTTTACTCACTTCTGTATAAACAGGAGGTACGATTGCAAAGTCACTCCATGGTACCCAGCGTACTTTTGCTGTCGCTAAAGTCGTTGGATTGATACCTGTTTGAAAATCAAAGTTTACAGATTTTGGAGTAGTGATATCTATGTCACCAGCTTTTTCAATGCTGGCTGCAGGATAGCTTTCAAATATTGGTAAAGTATGATCAATTTCTGAGCGATAGGTTAACGCGGCTTGTAAAGCAATTTCAGGCTTACTATAAGACACACCTGCTAGCCAGCCATAATCTTGATCTGAGCTAATATGAGCGGTATAGCCAGTCGCAGCGCTATATGCAATTCCGCGCAGTTTTACGTCTGCTTGTACTTGTTGAGCAACCGGGCCACCATAAATTTGGAAATTTTTATTTTCGCCAAATTTCATGCCAAGAATCGCCGTAATATTTTCAGTACGAACTTCAACATTCGTACCCTCACCTTTAGTGGCAAGCTCTGCTTCAGCAGCTTTTAATGCTCCACCTAGAGATCGAGCTTGACCTGCTAGTATTTGCGCTTGCTCTTTTGCAGCTTTTGCTTGTGCAGCAAACGCTGCAGCTGCTTGCGGCGTTGTAGCTGTTTGAGCTTGTTCTGCAAAACTTGCCGCCAAATCACCCGCTTGTTTTGCACCCTGTGATAGTTGACCAATTTTCATACTAGCATCTGCTACGCTGCTAGCAACGCCACCTGATATAGCGTTAATTGAAGCATCTAGATCGCCTTGAGCAACGAAGTTGTTGTCACCACTATAATCGGCAGCAGCACCAAAAGGCTCATCATATAGAACACCAACACTAAAAGTATCGTTAATATCGGCCTTTACGCCGTATCGGAAGAAATCATAAGATTCCGCGATGTCATCAATTTTATTACCTTGCTGATAAGCGTTTTTATCTTTACCAATATAAGCATTATCATAACCACTGACATCAGCGTCTAGATAAGTATAAACGGTTTCGGCATAGGTGCCATCTTGTAAGAATGCGGTGATATCTTGACCTGAACGATCAAGACCTGCTGCACTAGCGATACTAGCTGCAGAAAGAGCAGCCAAAGCTACCGTAAGAGTCTTTAGATTGAAATTTGCGCCCATTGTGTATCTCCAAACATCCACATTGTTTTACCGCTACACCGAACTTTGTTAGGTAGACAGTATCTAAGGTGAAGGATACTAATGTTTTTTTTACATTAAGACAACCTAAAAACACATTATTTCTCTAATATGACTCAATAGTCATCGTACGGTGTATTTATGCAAAAACACACATATACGCTTATCATAAACAGCCCATCAGATGGCTTATCAGTAAAAGGTGTTTTTCCACTTAATAGTGTGGCGGTCTATCTGCCACAACATCAAACGGCGCCACACCGCCCTCTCCATCTTGGCTTTCGACTTGCTTATAGATAAACTGCACCTGTCGCTGCAAGGTTTGGATATCTCTGTCTTGACGCGTAATGACCTCATCAAGCCGTTCTACGGTAACCTCAAGGTGAGACAGGTTCATCTGTAATTCAATAACCTGTGCTTGTAAATCCGCTTGGGTATCTGACAGCTTAGCTTGACTATTGGAAGGTTTGCTATCTATCGAATTCAGTTCATTCATATTTTTCTCAATACCAGATAATATGGGCACGGCCTTTGTCAAATCTCATCCATGACCATTTAAAATAACCGTTATAAAATAGTGCTTATAAATGCATTTACGCATACTACAGTTAGGTGGCAGCATGTTATACTGCTAGCAATTTTGCAACAACCCCTACCTCACTATTATATAAGCTTAAGATATTCTATGGCATTGATACATTTAAAAGATATTCACTTAGCCTTTGGCGTCGCTCCTGTTCTTGACGGCATTGATTTTGCGATTAATGCGGGCGAGCGTGTGTGTTTGATTGGCCGCAATGGCGAAGGTAAATCCACCTTATTTAAACTGATTAACGGCTCATTGCAGCCTGACAGCGGTGAGATTATCACCAATAGCAGCATGCGTGTTGCGATGCTAGAGCAAGACGTCCCTGAAACCAGCGGTCGTATCTTGGACATCGTGATGGGCGGTAGCCGCCGTACCGCTGATTTGCTCATCAACTATAATAAGCAAGTCGATATGTGTGCCAACGGCGATATGGACGCTTGCGAGCATATGGCAACCCTGCAGCATGATATTGACGCCGTACATGGCTGGGATTTAGAGCGCGATGCAACCCGTCTGATTACGACCATGGGACTCGATCCTGAAGATGACTTGTCTTCACTTTCTGGTGGTCGTAAACGCCGCGTACTACTTGCACGTGCGCTGGTTACTAAGCCTGACGTACTATTACTCGATGAGCCAACCAACCATTTAGACGTTGAAAGTATCGAATGGTTAGAGCGCTTCTTATTAGATTGGCAAGGTTTGACTTTATTGTTTGTGACTCACGATAGAGCATTTGTGAATAAGCTTGCTACGCGTATCGTTGAGCTTGACCGTGGTCAGTTAACAAGCTATGACGTCACCCAAGGCGCAAAAGGTTATGCGCGTTATCAAGAATTAAAAGAGCAGCAGCTACTTGCTGAAGAAAAAAATAATGCTAACTTTGATAAGAAACTGGCACAAGAAGAAGTTTGGATTCGCCAAGGTATCAAAGCCCGTCGTACCCGTAACGAAGGTCGCGTCCGTGAGCTAAAAGCCTTACGCGAAGAGCGTAGCGGTCGCCGTGAGCAAGTCGGTAACGTCAATATCACCATGGGTGAAGGCGAGAAAAGCGGCAAGCTGGTCTGTAAAGTTAAAAACTTGCATCTGGAATATGATGGCAACGTCTTAGTCGATAACTTTAGCACCATGATTATGCGCGGCGATAAAATTGGTATCGTGGGTCCCAACGGCGCTGGTAAAACCACGCTCATTAAAGCCCTACTCGATATGTCTGACGATGAAGTGACCAAAACAGGTACAGTTGAGCTTGGCACTAATCTGAAAATTGCCTTTTTTGATCAGCTGCGTGATCAGCTAGATTTAGAAGCCAGTGTTGCGCAAAACGTCTCAGAAGGTTCAGACTTTGTCGAAGTTGGCGGGCGCAAGACGCATATCATGAGCTATTTGCAAGACTTCTTATTTGCCCCAGAGCGTGCTCGTACTCCTGTCAAAGCCCTGTCAGGTGGTGAGCGTAACCGTGTATTACTTGCCAAGCAACTATTAAAGCCTGCTAACATTCTGGTACTCGATGAGCCAACCAACGACTTGGATATGGCAACCTTGGAGCTATTAGAAGAGTCTGTTAGTAGCTTTAACGGTACTATCTTGCTGATTAGTCATGACCGCTCATTTATGGACAACGTCGTCACTTCTACTTGGGTGTTTGATACTGATGAAGACGGTAAAGGGGTGGTCAAAGAGTATGTCGGCGGTTATCAAGAATATTTGGTACAAAAAAACCGTGAAGAAGCAGCAAAGGCTAAGAATGCTAAATCGTCTAACGATAATGCTGCCAATAGCAAATCTAGCAATAAAGCTGCGGTAGCCGCAAAGCCTAATACAGCGGCCAAAAAGCTCAACTATAATGAGCAGCGTGAACTTGATAATTTACCGAAAGAAATCGCCGCGCTTGAAGCTGAGCAAACTCAGCTAGAAGAAAAGCTGGCTGACGGGTCATGGTTTACAAAAGATATTGAAGCCGCGACTGCTGCCAGTGAGCGTTTATTGGTCATTGAAGATGAGATGATGACTAAGCTTGAGCGCTGGCATACTCTTGAAAGCTAGTATTTATAGTTAGTATAAAAAATAAAGCACTACAAGCTTAGTATGAATCATGACGCCCTTACCTTTAATGGTTATACCTTTAATAGCTATCATATTAATAGATATCTTATTTAAAATGCACTATTAAAGGTAGGGCGATTTATAAGTATTTCATTATAGTAAGTAGAAATAAATAGCCAACGGCTACTTACACAGTAGTGATGTGCTGAAAGTTAGTGAACATTGTCTGAATTTCAAGTATCATTCGCTATTGCTGAATATCCTTATTAATTATAAGGTCATTATTCCTATAAGCCTTGTTGCATACAGGCATCTGTTAAACATTGATAAGTAAGGTCTTTTCGACCCATTATCTGGTTTAACGTTGTAGCGTGCCCTATCAAGGTTGCTTTATTTTTAACACAATAATTTATTTTATGACCGAAATAGCTTAGAATAGCAACAATTAGCAAAATTAGGCACAGCTAACGTGGCTTGATAATTGTAATTTTTCTAAGCCACAAACCCAGTGTGGGATAATCCCATTTCATTCACCTGGAGGAAGTTTTAATGAGCCATGCCGAAGGCGTTAACGTACAACGTCGTAGAGTTCTTATTGCCTCGACTGCCGTAATTGGTGCAGCTGGGGTAGCTGCTGTGGCAACACCTTTTGTCCGCTCTTGGACCCCAAGCGCTAAAGCTGAGGCTGCTGGTGCTGCAGTGACCCAAGATATTGGTTCTATCGAAGCAGGACAAATGATTGTCGTCAAATACCGTGGTAAACCTATCTTTGTGGTCAAGCGCACTGAAGAGATGCTGACCACGCTTGAATCAGTAAAGCCACTATTATCTGACCCCGATTCTGATGCATCTTTGCAACCTGAATACTGTAAAAATCCTGAACGCTCTATCTCGCCAGAAGTATTGGTAGTAGAAGGCGTCTGTACGCATTTAGGCTGTGCACCAAACTACCGTCCTGATGTTGGCGCAGCCGATTTAGGTGGTAATGATTGGTACGGTGGATTTTTCTGCCCATGTCATGGCTCTAAATATGATTTAGCGGGTCGTGTTTATAGTGGTGTACCTGCACCGCTTAACTTACCCGTCCCAGAGTACAACGTGGATGGTACCATCTTGACGATTGGGGAGGCTTAATATGAGCATGGGTAAAAAGTTAATGCATTGGGTGGACGCGCGTTTTCCTGCGACTGAAACCTATGAATATCATATGTCAAAGTACTATGCACCAAAGAACTTTAACTTTTGGTATTTCTTTGGCGTGTTATCAATGGTGGTACTGGTCAACCAGTTAGTCACTGGTATTTGGCTGACGATGATGTACAACCCAAGTGCCGAAGGGGCATTTGCCTCTGTTGAATACATCATGCGTGATGTTAAAGGTGGCTGGCTCATCCGTTATATGCACTCGACCGGCGCATCAGCGTTCTTCGTCGTGGTATATCTGCATATGTTCCGCGCCTTGCTATACGGTTCATACCAAAAACCACGTGAGCTTATTTGGCTCATCGGTATGGGTATTTACCTAGCATTGATGGCAGAAGGTTTCTTCGGTTACCTACTTCCTTGGGGCAACATGTCATTCTGGGGCGCACAGGTTATCTTAAACTTACCTGCTGCACTGCCTGTGATTGGTGATGGTCTTGCTGAATGGGTACGTGGTGATTATATTATCTCAGGTATCACCCTAAACCGCTTCTTTGCCTTGCATGTGGTTGCGATTCCGCTGGTGCTTGTGGGCTTAGTCTTTATGCATTTAGTGGCGCTACATCACGTTGGTTCAAACAACCCTGATGGCATCGACATTAAGAAGCTAAAAGATAAGAATGGCGTACCATTAGACGGTATTGAATTCCATCCGTACTACACTGTGCATGATATGGTTGGTATTGTTGTCTTCTTTATCTTGTTCTTTGCAGTGGTGTTCTTCTTCCCAGAAGGCGGCGGTTTCTTCCTTGAGCCACCAAACTTTGAGACAGCGAACTCGCTAAAAACACCTGCGCATATTGCGCCAGTATGGTACTACACACCTTTCTATGCCATCTTACGTGCAGTTCCTGATAAGCTTGGTGGTGTTATTGCGATGGGTGGTGCGATTGCCGTACTGTTCTTAATCCCATGGCTCGATAGATCTCCAGTACGCTCGATACGTTATAAAGGCATCTTGTCTAAGATTGCACTTACTATCTTTGCGATTAGCTTTGTCGTACTAGGCTACTTGGGTGCAACACCTGCAACCCCAACGGCGACTATCATGTCACGTATATTCACAGTTCTATATTTCTTGTTCTTCTTATTGATGCCGTTTTACACTGCCATTGAGAAGTGTAAACAGCCACCAGAACGCGTTACCGGAGGTCACTAATGAGCACGCTAATTAAATCCCTAGCTGGTCTAGGCTTAGGCGCGGCATTAACCTTGACTGCTGGTAGCGCACTGGCAGCAGGCGGTGGCTGCGGTACTTTCACCAATGCTGACGGTGTGGTAGAACACCTAGCTTGTAGCATAGCCCCTATTGATTTTACCAATAAAGGCTCGCTACAAAACGGCGCGAAAATCTTTATGAACTACTGTGCCGGTTGTCACTCCGCACAGTACGTTCGCCACTCGCGCATTGCTAAAGATTTAGAGATACCACCTGAGCTGGTCGAGAAGTATTTGATGGTCACTACCGATCAAATCGGTGACCATATCAATGCTGAAACTGACCCTGAAGTCCAAGCATCATGGTTCGGCGCGGCTCCTCCAGATTTGTCTCTTGAGACACGTCTGCGCGGTGATGACTGGGTATATACGTACCTGTTGTCATTCTATGAAGATCCAAGCCGTCCTTGGGGCGCTAATAACTTAGTGCTTGCAAACGCTGCGATGCCTCACGTCTTGCATAATATGCAAGAAGAGCTGAGTGCCGATGAGTTTGAATCTGAGGTTGGTGACCTGGTTAACTTCATGGCGTGGATGGCTGAGCCTGTTCGTCATGACCGCCAAGTGATTGGTTTCTTTGTGATTTTATTCTTATTAGTATTACTAATTCCAGTTTACTTATTGAACAAAGAGTTCTGGAAAGACGTAAAATAATTTAAGTATTAAACACTAAGACTGCATCATATAAAAGGTACTACTTCGGTAGTGCCTTTTTTTATTCTTTGACAAGCCGTTAGACACTAAAATATTAGCTGAAAATAAGGCTGCCCCCTAATGTTTACGTACGCTACCTTGATAAACAGAGCCACATTGTTTACGATAACAGGCTTTACTAATATATTAGGCTTTCATGATTGATGCGAATGACATTCCAAGTAGTCAGCTGATTTTATACGCTGATGACGGCTACGACAGTCATGTGGTGCGTCTATTACTTGAAGAAAAAAAGCTTGCCTATTATTTATCACGTTTGCACTCTGAGCGTCCTGAAGATTTGACAGAGCTC
The DNA here is from genome assembly GCF_904846565.1 of Psychrobacter sp. CMS30. Classification (NCBI taxonomy): domain Bacteria; kingdom Pseudomonadati; phylum Pseudomonadota; class Gammaproteobacteria; order Moraxellales; family Moraxellaceae; genus Psychrobacter; species Psychrobacter sp. CMS30. Next base: position 43,641 of record NZ_CAJHBF010000011.1, read on the forward strand.
AACCCCTATCATACCCTGCCTGTCTTGCAGCAGCGGGAAATTGCGCTATATGAGATTAACGTCATCTTTGAGTATCTTGAAGAGCGTTACCATGCCAATAAGCTATTGCCTGAAACGCCGCAAGAGCGCGCGCAATTCCGCCAATTAGCATGGCGTATTCAACGCGATTGGCTGGTACTCGGTAAACGCCTGCTGATGCATCCAGATAGTTTCAATAAAGCCCAAGCTGCCATGGCCAAAAAACAGCTGAGCGATTCACTCATTACTTTATCACCACTGTTTGCGCATAAGCCTTACTTTATGGCAGATGAGTTTGGTTGGTGTGATGTGCTCTTAGCGCCTCTACTATGGCGGTTGGAAGAAATGGGCATTGAGCTACCGCGCGCTATCAGTCGTCCTCTATTTGATTATCAAAAACGGGTTTTTGAGCGTGATAGTTTTCAAAAAAGCGTGCGCTAATTAGACAATAGCAAAGTGCTACCTTAGAATAACCAATAGTTAAGCATGAACGACTTTTTTTATAACGAACACTCTACCGTCAATCCTTTTTTAATTATTATTTCATATCCTCAGTATAGGAAGCCAAAGATGAGCGAAGAAACCACCTCTATTACCCCAACCCGTCCTTATATGGTGCGCGCGATATATCAATGGATAGAAGACAATGCGCTCACGCCGTATCTGATGGTGGACGCTACTGCCGACAACGTACAGATTCCAAGAGAGCATGTACAAGATGGGCGTATTGTGCTCAATATCGCCAGTCGTGCGACCGGTAACATGAGTATGGGAAATGACTACATTAACTTTAGTGCGCGCTTTGGTGGGGTATCACAAGAGATTTGGGTGCCACTAACGGCGGTAATGGGCATCTATGCCAAAGAAAATTCGCAAGGGATGTTTTTTGACCCTAATGAATATGACAATTATGAACCTGAAGAGGACGCTATGGCGAGTAGCAGCTCTAAAACCAACGTTGCAGCGCCTAAGCCCAAACGTGATAATAAAGCCGGTTTAAAAGTTTTAAAATAATTGACTTTAAAAAAGTAATCGACTTTGAAATAGCCAAATTATAAAACAATAAAAAAGCCAATCATATTAAATATGCTGGCTTTTTTATTGTCAGTCTAAAACACTTAAATTCTTAGCGCTTAAATTCTAGACGCCTAAGTTCTAGGTAAAGTCACGCCGCGTTGGCCTTGGTATTTACCGCCGCGGTCTTTATAACTGGTTTCGCAGACGTCATCAGCATCACTTTGGAAAAATAGCATCTGTGCCACGCCTTCGCCGGCATAAATACGTGCTGGCAAATTGGTGGTATTACTAAATTCTAACGTCACGTGCCCTTCCCACTCAGGCTCAAGCGGCGTCACGTTGACGATGATACCGCAGCGCGCATAGGTTGATTTACCGAGGCAAATGGTCAATACGTCACGTGGAATGCGGAAATATTCCATCGTACGCGCCAATGCAAACGAGTTTGGCGGAATAATACATTCGTCACCAACGATATCGATAAAGCTTTTCTCATCGAAATTTTTAGGGTCAACGACGACCGAATGCACGTTGGTAAAAACTTTAAACTCAGGGGCACAGCGCACATCATAACCATAGCTTGAGGTGCCATAACTGACCAAACGCTCGCCTGCATCATTAAAGCGTACTTGACCTGGCTCATATGGTTCAATCATGCCATGTTCTTCGGCCATTTTACGAATCCAGCGGTCAGATTTGATAGACATTGTTCTTCCTTAGCAAAAGCAAATATTTAATAGTGGTTATGATACCGTATTTCGATAGCGACGATTATACGGAATTGGCGCCTTAATTTATAGAGCCACAATGACTTTAAAATAAAGCATGCTATTCAATATCTAATAAATGTCTTACTGATGTCTTGTTGCTGCTACTCAAACCTACGCTCACTACACTACCATTTAGCAAAATGATCTTCTGCCAAGCCCACTACCTTATCAATTTTAATGACCTCATCTCCTAAGCGAATCTCACCACTATATAGTCCAAGCCATTGCTCAAAGATACTGGCAAGCACACCGAAGTTATCGGTCTTTTTATAGACAGTAATCGGCGTAAAGGTTAAATCAATATCAACCTTGCTCCAGCCGAGGTTTTGATGATAAATACGCCAAGTATTCTGCGCGGGTGTATCCAAATCTTGACGTATAAACATCACGGGCGGCAGATAAACTATCTGACCATCAAGCCAGCACGCATTTTCACTGGCGCCCGTTTCATTGACGCCCATTGATAAGTTTAATGTGAAATGACGACCATCTGGCAAATAGCTATTAATACAGCTCCAAAACCAATTGGTCTTGTGACGCATATAGCCAAGCGTCCAATCTAGATTGGCGCTAGTGGTGTCAGTAAAGTCTATTTGCTTAGCTTTAGCATCGGGAGAATTGAGAGAATCGAGGGTATGAGCAGCATCAGCGTTAAATTTTGAATTGTCTTTAATGAGTAAATGCCCAGATACAGCGGTTAATGGCTCTTTTTGGGTAAACGTCCAGCCGCGCCTGCCCGTTGGCGTACAGATAGCGAGTGGTTGCGAATGCCTTGCTAAGATTGCATTGAGTGCAAGGTTTTGACTGTCTAGCACAACGTTAATCTGCGAAGGTGTAAAATCTAAAGTAACGGTTAGTTTGGCATGAGTAAATGCCATTTGCCCTTGATAGCAATCACCTGTTAAATGCGTCTGCCGAGTCAAAGGCTGCAAGGCTTCATCAACCTCTAACTCACCAGTCTCATCATTGTAAAGATAGACAAAGGCACTGGTTGCGAGCTTAATGGTCGCCAGTGCTAAACAGATTCGATAAGGCGGCTGAATAATTTGAATAAAGCAGAATTGGTTGGCTTTAAGCGCTTTACGCCAGTTGGGCAGCGCTTTTTGCGAGATAAGATGACTGTGATAGTCCAGATAATTGATGCTCTTAACTTTCGCAAATACGCCAAAGGTAGGTTGACCGTTTTGAATAAGCTGGTCAAGTTCAACTGGTCTAAAGTGATTAGCGATAGGTTGGTTATTATCATTTTGCTTCATTTTTACGGCATCCTAGCCAAAATTCATTGCGAGACTACCTGTCCTTGGTAGCTGACTGCGGTACTTATGATTCTTCTTTTTGCCTGTCCTGATGCTGCCCAAACTGCCTCTCTAATGGCTTTAATCTCTATCGTGGTCAACCCATCTGCTAGCGTTTCGGTTACATTCGCTACTGCAAAGCCATTCAATGCAAATGCATGCTTGGGAAACTTAAGCAATAAATCAGTCATGGCTTGTACTGCTCGCGAAAAATCAGCAATCACCATTCGTCGATTACTGAAACCCGCATTAACCTGATGGCGTTTACTACTGCCATCTTTATAGTAACAAACGCCAATCAGTTGATTGTTTGAGAGCTCAATCACGTATATCGGCGGGCGCAATAATTTTAAAAACTTATACTGCTTGGGAACATTGTCTAAATAACGTTGATAAATCGATAAGCTCACAATATTCCCTTTTTAAAATTAAAACCATTCAAGTTTATATGCTTAGGCTATTTTGCTATCAATAAAAGCCATTAGCACTATTAAGAGCCATTATAAAACCATTAGAAAATACGCTTATCATCAACAGGCTTTGCAAACTTACTAATATTGGCTTCGATATTTTTGGCAATACTTAGATAATACGGCGCAAACTCATCATCGGCCAACACGCTCGGCTCCCCTTTATCCACTTGTGCACGAATACCGCTGGCTAATGGCAACTGCCCTAATAGCGGCACCTGATACTGCTCAGCGATAAACTCGCCACCACCCGTACCAAAGATAGCTTCGGTATGATTACAGTTGCTACAAGTATGCAGTGCCATGTTTTCAACCACGCCAAGTACCGGAATATTGGTCTTGTTAAACATCTCGATACCCTTTTGCGCATCGAGTAATGCAATATGCTGCGGCGTCGTAACAATCACCGCACCTGTGACGGGGATACGCTGTGCGAGCGTCAATTGGATATCGCCCGTACCTGGTGGCATATCAATCACTAGGTAATCTAATTGTGGCCAGTTGGTTTGGTTATAAAGCTGCATCAGTGCACCGGTGGCTTTTGGTCCACGCCACGCGACAGGGGTGTTATCACCATCGAGCAAGCTACCAATCGATAGCATCGCCATACCATGCGCATCAACTGGAACAAACTGCTCGTTTTCGAGTTGCGGCTTTACATCGGCGACGCCCAGCATCGTTGGCATACTAGGACCATAAATATCGGCATCGAGGACGCCAACACGGTTGCCCAGTTTTTGTAATGCCAAAGCGATATTAACGGTGGTGGTTGATTTACCAACGCCGCCTTTACCGGAAGCTACGACAATAATATGACGAATACGCGGATGCGCGGCCAATGAAGCTTGCGTTGGCGCAGCTTTAGTGATCGGTGGTTCACTGTCGCTATTAGACTGTGCGCTAGGCTTGGATTGATTTGCCATAGCATCCGTGGTCTTTGGCATTTGCTTCGGTAAGGTTGAGCCTGCACCCTTACCTGGTGCCGACAGCCGAACATTCATATGAATGGTTTTGATGCCATGCGGGTGCAGCAGTTGCCCAAGCTCTTGCTGAATCGTTTCAGGGCTACTGTCTTCTGGCAGGCGTAAGTCTAAGGTAAGCTCTTCACCGTTGCGCTCCAGTCCCAGCACCATGGTGGCAATGCTAAGCGTACCTACTTCATAGCCGAGCAGCACCTTATCCACAGCACTGTCACGTTCTGCCCGCTGCTGCGGGGTTTCAGTTTTTGGGGTCGGTTTATTTTTTTTCATAAAGTTAAACATAGCTACCGTTACTGCCTATACAAGTGGGTGGGCATGGTAAAAAACTCAATTCATACTGTGATAAACAGGCTAAATCATACTGCCCATGAGCTTCCTAGCCAAACCTTTTATCGTGACAGTGTAGCTCAATTACAAGGATAAAAAAACCACAACGCCAATAGGATGATGCTTTGTAAAATTCATCTATCCTGCCATCTATTTTCAATGATTGTTATTAATGACTGGTGCCAATGATTGTTATTTCTTTATTACCTTTATTAGCTAATGAAGAAATTAAATGGCTAAGAATTTTGAAGCAATAAACAGATAAATCAGCACGCCTGACGCATCACATACCGAGGTAATCAAAGGCGCACTGGCAGTAGCAGGGTCAAAGCCTAGTTTGTTGAGTACAAACGGTAAACTCATGCCAATCACACAGCCAATCATGACCACCGACATCATACTCAGCGCCAGCACTAGCGATACAACGGCATCACCGCGTACATAACCGATAACTGATATAGCTACCGCCATCGTCGCCCCAAGCATGAGCGCAACCAAGGCTTCACGACCGAGCAATGAAAACCAGTCACGCATGACCACATCGCCAGTGGCTAGCGCACGTACCATCAAGGTTGCGGACTGAGAACCGGCGTTACCACCACTATCAACCAGTAGCGGTAAGAAAAACACCAATACCAAATTGGCGGCAATCACATCTTCAAAGTTTGAGATACTAAGCCCTGAGAGCAGATTACCAAAGACTAAAAACACTAGCCAAAACACACGCTTACGATATAAAACCCTGATACTGACGTCTTTTAATCTGCCGACCATAGTCGAGACACCGCCCGACTTATGAAAGTCATCGGTGGCCTCATCGCTAGCAACGTCCATCGCATCATCGTGAGTGACGATACCGACTAACGCGCCACTGGCATCAGTAATTGGCAAGGCAATCAAGTCATAGCGCGCGACGGTTTTAGCAACGTCTTCTTGATCGTCGTTTACATCAGAAGATATGACCGAGCGCACCATAATGTCATTAATCAGCTGCTCAGGCGACGCTAAAATAAGTACTCTTAATGACACCACGCCTAGCAGTTTACGCGCATCATCAATCACATAAGCATGATAAATGGTTTCAGCATCAGGTGCTTCTAACCTAAGAGCATCCAGCGCTTCAGCAACCGTCATCTCGGCCGCTAACGTCGCATAGTCAGATGTCATCAACGCGCCAGCCGTGCGCTCTTCATAGGCAGACAGTCGGCGAATATCTTCACGTTTTGCCTGTGCAAGTGCGGGCAGTAACGCATCTCGCTGTTCCTGATTTAGGTGCTTATATAAGTCGGTGCGCTCATCAGATGGCATCTCCCCGACTATCTTTGCTAGGCTTGCACGCGGAAACTCAAGAGCCATCGCAACCTGAATATCGACGTCTAAATAGGCAAATATCGTCGAGCGATTGGGCAAAACCTCAAGCAGTTGCCACGCAAGTTTGGGTTCAATCAGTGCCAGCACATCAGCAATATCAATCGGACGTAATGCTTGCACCTCATCAATTGCTTGCTCAAACTGCTGCTGCTCGATAGCACGGCTTAGTTTTGCAGCAAGGGTCACCGCTAAGTCTTCATTATTCATTATTTTTACTCCGTGCAGCGCGAAATTATGCAACAGGCGCTCATAAAAAAGAGCCAATATAATTGGCTCAAGTTAACATAGAATCAAATCCTAATGGATTGGTGTTTTATTAGCAAGCTAATGATTTTTAAACCAATCAGACAGCCCGCAAACCTATCCATTGACCGCGCCGTTAATTCATAAACCAGCCATGACTGGCAACGATAGACTGACCAGTGAATACATTACTTGGGAATGCTGCTAAAAATAATGCCAATTGAGCAATATCATCAACAGTGGTAAATTCTTTGTCGACGGTATTAACCAGCATAATGTCATTCACCACAGATGCTTCACTGATGCCTTTTTCAGCCGCTTGTTGCGGAATTTGTTTTTCGACCAATGGTGTTTTGACAAACCCCGGGCAAATCACATGCGCGCGTACATTGTGCTCAGCGCCTTCTTTTGCCAACACACGGCACAGTCCAAGCAAACCGTGCTTGGCGGTCACATACGGTGCTTTAAATAATGACGCTTCATGCGAATGTACCGAGCCCATATAAATGACGGTGCCGCCTTTGTCATCTTTATACATATGCTGTACAGCTGCTTTGGTGGTTAAAAACGCCCCATCTAAATGAATAGCGAGCATTTTTTTCCAATCATTAAACGCCATTTTATGAATCGGGTCAATGATTTGAATACCAGCATTAGAGACAAGAATATCAATAGCGCCAAAGGTATCAACTAATTGCTGCACGCCAGCGTTTACCGCATCCTCTGATGTGACATCCATTTCAATTGCCAGTGCGCGTCCGCCAGTAGCTTCGATAGCATCGACCGTTTGCTGTGCTGATTCAAGATTAATATCGGCAATACCAACTGCAGCGCCTGCCTTAGCATAAGTCTCAGCGATATCGCGTCCAATGCCACTTGCAGCACCTGTGACCAATGCTACCTTGCCGGTCAAATCTTGTTGTAATGTGGTCGCCATATTTTATAATCCATTATTAAATAGGTTTTTTGGATGTCTGTGCTAGACATATTTATGCAACAAGCTTATTGAGTAATAGTCACTGGCGTTTTTTCTTGTAGCTCATCGAAGCTAACACCTTCTGCCAACTCAACCAATTTTAGACCATTGTCAGTGACGTCTAATACGGCAAGTTCGGTGATAATACGGTCGACCACGCCTTTACCTGTTAATGGCAACTCGCAATTGGCAAGGATTTTTGGCTCGCCATGTTTATTAACTTGCTCCATCAGCACAATCACCCGTTGCACGCCTGCGACCAAGTCCATCGCGCCGCCCATGCCTTTAACCATTTTTTTGGGAATCATCCAGTTGGCCAAATCGCCTTTTTCTGACACTTCCATCGCGCCCAATATCGCCAGATTGACATGGCCACCACGAATCATCGCAAATGACTCTGAGCTACTAAAATAACTGGCGCCCGGTTCTGCGGTTACCGTTTGCTTGCCCGCATTAATCAAATCTGCATCCACGTTCTCTGCCGTTGGAAACTCGCCAATACCTAGCAAGCCGTTTTCAGACTGTAGCCAAACATCCACATCTTCAGGAATATAGTTGGCGACTAGGGTTGGTAATCCAATGCCTAAATTGACATAATAGCCGTCTTGTAGTTCTTGTGCGGCACGCTGTGCCATCTGCTCTCTTGTCCATGCCATGGTAACTTCCTTATTTTTTACACTGCTCTATTATTAATATAATCATTAAAAAATATTTTTATAAAATCACTGAATAACTTAAGCGCTTTCAACGGCTTTAGTGGTGGTTTTCTCAATACGTTTTTCAGGATTGCTGTTTAAGACGATACGCTGCACAAAGATACCCGGTAGATGCACTTCATCAGGATCAAAGGTGCCGGTTTCTACGATTTCTTCGACTTCGACGATGGTAATTTTGCCTGCCATGGCGCAATCTGGATTAAAGTTACGCGCCGTCTTATTAAAGATTAAGTTACCCGCTTTATCTGCTTTTTGCGCTTTGATTAATGCCACATCCGCACGCAATGAATGCTCAAGCACATAAGTACGGCCATCAAAATCACGCGTCTCTTTGCCTTCAGCCACTTGTGTGCCGACGCCCGTCGCCGTATAAAACGCTGGAATACCAGCGCCACCTGAACGTAGCTTTTCCGCCAAAGTTCCCTGCGGCGTTAATTCAACTTCTAACTCACCTGCCAAGTATTGACGCTCAAACTCTTTATTTTCACCGACATAAGATGAAATCATTTTTTTAATTTGACGGGTTTGTAATAGCAAGCCTAAACCAAACCCATCGACGCCGGCATTATTACTGATACAGGTCAAATCCTTAACCCCGCTATCACGTAACGCTTCGATGAGCGCCTCAGGAATACCACATAGACCAAAACCGCCGATAGCAAGTGTTTGTCCATCACTTACCACACCTTGTAGCGCCTCTTCGGCACTACTATATACTTTTGAGCGACTCATGCTTATCTCCTTGCAAGTCGAGTTTTTGTTATTAACAGTCATCATCAATGATGATTTACTTTCATTTATAGATTTATAGCAATACATTATCTATCGATATATTAGATACGGCTGTAATGCTAAGTTACCATATTATTGTGTTAGCGAGAAGAGAATAACGGTAAGAACTTACGCGCCAGCGCCGTCATTTAAGACATCCTCATTCACTATGACAGCAGTCTAGATTTATGTTTGATAAAATATTGAATACTGCATATTTTGATTAATTTTATTGACCCATGTCAATATGCCCTGCATACTCGATGCTTGAACTTTGCCAAGGAGGGCGGATCATGATGAGTACATTTGCTATTGTCATCACTTTATTACTATTGATGTTTTTTGCTTATCGCGGCTATTCTGTGCTGATTTTAGCACCGATTATGGCGATATTAGCCGTATTACTTTCAGGTGATTTTTTAAGCAGTATCCCCGCCTATACCGATGTATTTATGGGGGCGTTAAGTGGATTCTTACTGAAGTTCTTCCCTATTTTCTTATTGGGCGCGCTATTTGGGCGTTTGATGGCAGACTCTGGCGCGGCGACAGCGATTGCCAATACTGTGGTCGAAAAGCTCGGTGCCAGTAAAGCCATTTTAGCGGTCATCTTAGTTTGCGCCATCTTAACCTATGGCGGCGTGTCGTTATTTGTGGTGGCCTTTGCCATCTATCCAATCGCCAAAGACTTGTTTAAAGCCGCTGATATTCCTAAGCGCTTGATTCCGGCAGCGATTGCCTTAGGTTCATTTACCTTTACCATGACAGCATTGCCCGGCACGCCCGCCATTCAGAATGCCATTCCGATTCCTTATTATAATACCAACGTCTTTGCCGCGCCTATCTTGGGCCTTATCGGCGGTAGCATCATGTTTATTTGTGGTTGGTTATGGTTACAATCTCGTGCTAGAAAAGCCAATGCAGTAGGTGAAGGCTACGGTCAGCATGATGAAGAGGATGTCGGTGGCGTTGGTGCGGCAAAACAAGCATCTGAGACCCTAAGTACGCATCACACCTCGTTTACCGTTGCTATGATTCCGCTGGTGCTGGTCATCGCCCTAAATGCTTTATTAACTTATGCTATTTTCCCGTCGCTCGACTTTAGCGCCTTACAAACTCAATTTCCGGACTTAAATATCGCAGGCTCGCTCGGCTTGTGGTCCATCATTATCTCATTGGTGGTTGCTTGTACCGTACTCATTGTGCTGCGTATTGGTCATTGGAACAACCTACAAAAAACCATTAACCGTGGTACTTATGATTCGATGTTGCCGATTTTTAACACCGCCTCAGAAGTGGGTTACGGTGCGGTTATCGCCTCGCTAGCAGGCTTCCTTATCATTCGTGATAGCATCTTAAACCTAAATCCTGATAATCCTTTGATTTCAGAAGCAGTGGCGATGACCACGCTGGCTGGTATTACGGGCTCATCGTCTGGTGGTTTGAGTATTGCCCTATCGACGTTGGGTGAAGATTATTTAAGAATGGCGGTGGCCGCTGGTATTGACCCAGAGCTGATGCACCGTGTTGCTGTGATGGCAGCAGGTGGTTTAGATACGCTACCGCATAGTGGTGCGGTCATCACCTTACTGGCGATTTGTGGCTTGACCCATAAGCAATCCTATCTAAACGTTGCCATGGTGACGATGGTGATTCCACTTATTGCGGTGGTCGCCGTTATCATTTTAGGGACGATGTTTGGCTCATTTTAAAAGAAAGTCGGACGTTGAAAACAGACTTTAACTCGCAAAAAATGCATCTTTTATAAACCCATTTGGCAAATTGCTTAGTGGGTTTTTTATCGCCACTTTATGACGATCCTCTTTAAAAAAAATAGCTTATTGACACTTAATAAATGCATAGAAATCTATTGGCATAATATAGCCAATGACTATGTTGGTTAACGTATTAATTACTGAGTAATGTCACAAAATTGGCTGAATTACGGTATCATAGGCACACTTTTTTAATTTTTCTCTTTTTTGTAAGTTTTTAGACGTTTTTAGCATTGATGATTTAATATTAATCATATCGCGCCTGCTCGTCATAAAGCGCTTGAGACGTTTGATAACCAACCCGTTTATATAAAAATATAGGTGATGAAAGTGCGTGAGATTCTAGTAACCAGTGCGCTGCCCTACGCCAATGGCCATATCCATTTGGGGCATCTTGTAGAGTATATTCAAACCGACATTTGGGTACGTGCGATGAAAGCACAGGGCCATCAAGTCACCTATGTCTGCGCCGATGACGCTCATGGCACCGCCATTATGCTCAAAGCTGAAGCCAATGGCGTCACGCCAGAAGAGCAAATCGCCTCGGTAAAAGCCTCACATGAAGCAGATTTTACCAAATTTTTGATTAACTTTGATAATTATCATTCAACGCATTCAGAAGAGAATCGAGAATTCTCTGAGCTGATTTATCGTCGCCTTAATAGCGCCGGACATATCAGCACAAAGGACGTCAAACAGCTTTTTGACCCTGAAAAACAGCTATTTTTAGCCGATCGTTTTGTCAAAGGAGAGTGCCCTGAATGCGGTGCGCTTGACCAATATGGCGATAACTGTGAAGTGTGCGGTACCACCTATGATGCGACCGACCTTATCAATCCGCATTCAACGTTATCAAATGCGACGCCAGTACTTAAAACTTCTAAGCATTATTTCTTTGACTTACCAGAATTTGAGCAGTTCTTAAAAGATTGGACCCGTAGCGAAAATCGCTTGCAAACGTCGGTCGCCAATAAACTGCAAGAATGGTTTGACGCTGGCTTGACCAGCTGGGATATCTCGCGTGATGCGCCTTATTTTGGTTTCCAAATTCCAGATACGCCAAGCGATGAGCCAGACAAGTACTTTTATGTGTGGCTAGATGCGCCAGTCGGTTACATGGCAAGCTTTAAAAACCTATGTGACAAGCGCGAAGGTACCGACCAAGCGCTTGATTTTGACCGTTATTGGATGCAAGAAAACGAGCACAAAACCGAGGTTTATCATTTCATTGGTAAAGACATCGTTTACTTCCATGCGCTATTTTGGCCAGCGATGCTTGCGGGTAGTGAGTTCCGTACGCCGACTGGTGTCTTTGCCCACGGTTTCTTGATGGTCAATGGCGAAAAAATGAGTAAGTCACGCGGCACCTTTATCAAAGCCGAAACTTACGCGGAACACTTACATCCTGAATACTTGCGTTATTATTTTGCTAGTAAGCTGTCTGACAAAGTTGAAGACATCAACCTTGATTTAGAAGACTTTATGCAGAAGGTCAACTCTGACTTGGTGGGTAAAGTGGTCAATATCGCCAGTCGCAGTGCCGGTTTTATCGTGAAGAAATACGACAGTATGCTGTCTGAGGTTTGCGTAGAGTCTGAATTATTAGAAGATATTACCAAAACCGGTGATGAGATTGCCGCCGCTTATGAGAATCGCGAATTCTCACGTGCAATGCGCTTAATCATGCAGTGCGCCGATAAAGCCAATGAATATATCGACGAGAAAAAACCGTGGTCGCTTGCCAAGCAAGAAGGGTCTGAGCAAGAAGTTCAAGACGTCTGCTCGGTGGCGATTAATATCTTCCGCCAATTGATGGTTTATTTGGCGCCAGTATTACCTGAGCTGACTGCTAATGCCAAAGAATTCTTAAATATTGATGATTTAAACTTTGCTAGCCGTAATGAGTGGTTACTTGGTCATAAAATCAATAAATTTAAACCTTTAATGCAGCGTATCGAAGAAAAAGACGTTGCGGCAATGGTTGAAGACTCAAAGGCCTCGTTAGCGCAAGCAGAAGCCCCTACTACTAGCAGCGATAATAATTCAGATAATAAAACAGCGGCAGTAAACACCCAGCCAGCAGAAAAGGCTGATACTGATACAAATGCTGAGCAAGCTGACTATATCGGTATCGAAGACTTTGCCAAAGTTGAGATGAAAGTGGCGCATGTTTTAGCCTGTAATTATGTCGAAGGCGCGGACAAGCTTTTACAATTTACCCTAGACGTTGGCGAAGACAAACCACGTAATGTCTTTAGCGGTATCCGTAAGTTTTATGAGCCTGAGCAATTACTGGATAAAAAGGTAATTTGCGTCACCAATCTTGCGCCGCGTAAAATGAAGTTTGGCATCTCAGAAGGGATGGTGCTATCAACGGGCAACCCAAAAACTCAGCTAACGGTAGTGACTTTACCGGACAACTGCGTGATTGGCGATGTGCTTGCTTAAAAACGTTAAATCAAGTAATAATTAAAGAACAAAAAAACGGTCGAAATAGACCGTTTTTTGTTCTTATGTGAAAAACAATAGAAAGTAAGCTTGCTGTTTATCTAGTTAAAATATCAATAATCTGCAACGTATCATTAATGACCGTCACAATTTTATTTTCTGGCGTGCGAATACGAACGTAGCGGTCATCATAACGGTCTAAAATTACCGAACGATCATAAATATTCCTATCAATCTTGCCGACTACTCTATAACCGTATTGATCAAGATCACGTTTGAATGAGGCATTAGGGCTAGCATTGCGATAAGCGTTGATATTAGGTTGGGCGTTGCTATGATGGTTATAACCTTTATTGATATAAACAGCTTTGCCCTTGGCATTTCCATTTCCATTTCCATCTTTTGCCGTAGCAGGTAAGCAAATCAATGAGGTAGCAGTAATGCCAGCGATGGTTAATAGTTTAAGATTAGAAGTGTTCATAATGTTAGCCTTAAAATATTCGTGTGAAAAATATTAAGTAGATATTAGAGTGGGTTGTACATTCACCAAGTCAGCATAATAGTAATGTGAATTTTATAGTAATGTGAATTTTGGACTCACTATAATTCTCGTATAAAAACTAGCTTATGTTAATTATGAAGTGCCTTCGTAATAGATGCGTTGCTAGCTTGTAAGCTTTTTGATTGTAATTTTACCGAATAAAAAGATGCTTTCGTGGCATCTTTTTTATTGCCCAAAATTCATTGGTAACTATGCATAAAGAACCTGATAACAAAATTATTTATCTAACAAAAATTGATTTAAATCCTCCTTTATAAAGCTAATGACAAACGCGTTTTATTTTCTTATTGCCATAAGTTACATTACTGTCATAATATGGACGTAATGATCAATGGATTGATTACCTTAATGTTCGCCCGTTATCTCAGCATGCACATAACATTGACTCGGGTAACCTGCACCTTTTAACCTATGAGCCAAAATAAAATGACCTTTGCCACTACTTTACGCCTTAGCCTGTGCGGCGCTGCTATTAGCGCGGCGCTTGGATTAACCGCCTGCTCTAATAATGCTACTGACCCTGCGGCCACTGCTGATGACAGCGCAACTAACGATAAGCCTGCCAAAACCTTAGCCATCACTCAGATTGTCGAGCATCCTTCTTTAGATGAGATGCGTCGTGGCATTATTGATGAGCTGTCTGAAAATGGTTATGTAGAAGGTCAAAACCTAAAAGTTAACTTTCAAAGTGCCCAAGGTAATACCGCAACTGCAGGGCAAATTGCCAAACAGTTCGCTGGTGACAATCCAGATGCTATCGTCGCCATCTCAACACCTTCTGCGCAATCAATCGTGGCGTCGACCAAAACCGTTCCCGTTATTTATACCGCCATCTCAGACCCTGTGGCAGCAAAGCTGATTGATGAAAATGATGTACCTATCCAAACCAACGTGACCGGTCTGTCGAGCGAATTACCTATCGAGCCACAGTTAGACAATATTCAAAAAATTGTCCCCAATGTAAAAACCATCGGTTATGTTTATAGCCCAGGTGAAGCCAACTCTGTGGTGGTCCTTAAACAACTTGAAAAGGCGGCACCAGCACGCGGGCTTAAGATATTGGGCGTAACCGCCAATCGCCCTACCGATGTCGCAATGGCAACCCGTAGTCTTGCAGGAAAGGTAGAAGTCATTTATACCTCATTGGACAACAACGTGGTCTCGGCTTTTGAAGCCATGGCCAGTGCGGCTAATGAGCTTGATATCCCAGTCATTGCCTCAGATGAATTTAGCGTCAGACGCGGTGCAACTGCGGCGCTTGGGGTTAATGACTATGATTTTGGTCGTACCACGGGCAAAATGGTTTATCGGGTATTAAATGGTGAAGCTACCAAAGATATTGCACCGCAAGTGATGAACACCTTAACGCTATATGTGAGCCCGAAACACGCCGCTGAACAAGGTACCAGCCTATCAGCAGATTTACTTAAAAACGCCATCAATGTCGATAAAGAAGCACAAAAAACCAGTAAGTAATTGCTGGCAAAACAGCAGTGAGCATTGAATAGAAAGACCGTGATTAACAAGCAGTCAGCGCTACCTTTTATTTATCTTTTATATAATGTACGGACACATTATTATTTTCAGGAGTCAGACCCATGTTGTATCAAAATCGTTTTGCAAAAGCTTTATTATGGGGCGGTGTTTGCACCGCTATCTTGACCGGCTGTAACCAACCCGCACAAGATGCCAACACCACTGACGGCGCTGCAACAGGTGGCGATGCCAAAGCTGCCATGAAAACGGTCGCTATTACCGCCATCGTTGAGCATCCAGCACTCGATGACGTACGTAAAGGCGTTATCGATGAATTAAATGATGCCGGCTTTAAAGAAGGTGAGAATTTAATCATCAACTTCCAAAGCGCCCAAGGTAATACCGCTACCGCCGGTCAGATTGCTAAGCAATTCGTCGCTGATGCACCAGACGTCATCGTTGCCATTGCAACACCATCAGCTCAGTCTGTGGCTGCCTCTACCAGCACCATTCCCATGGTATTCTCAGCAGTGACTGACCCAGTAGCAGCCAAACTGGTGCCCAAACTTGATGGTTCTGGCACCAACGTCACCGGTGCTTCGGATGCCCTGCCTTATGCGCCGCAAATCGATTTGATGCGTCAAATTATCCCAAGCTTAAAAAACGTCGGCTATGTTTATAGCCCAGGCGAAGTTAACTCAACCATCGTTTTAAAGGCATTAAAAGATAACCTAACGCCACTAGGTATCAACGTACACGAAGCGCCGGCTCAGCGTAGTAACGATATTGCGATGGCTGCCCGTAGCCTTGAAGGTAAAGTCGATATGATTTATACCTCAACCGATAATAACGTCGTTTCAGCGTATGAGTCACTGTACCAAATCGCTAAAGAAAGCAAGATTCCACTAATTGCCTCTGATACCAGCTCTGTTGAGCGCGGTGCCGTTGCGGCTTTAGGGGTAAACTATTACGATTTAGGCCGCGAAACTGGTAAAATCGTTACGCGTATTTTAAACGGTGAAAAAGCCGGTGCTATCCCTGTTTATACCCCGCAATCGCTTGATTTATATGTCAGTCCAAAAAATGCGAAAGCCGAAGGCATTACTTTGCCACAAGCCGTTATCGATAAAGCAAAAGTAGTGGTAGAATAACTGCGACTTCTGGTATCGCACCGATAGACGGTAATTTTTATCAATTATCGTCTATGGGCGATACCGCTATTTATTTAGCGCAGACAAAACCCAGCTATCAGTCAGTAGGCTGGGCTTGTTTTTTAAAGGCTTTAAATGAGCAAGATTTATGATTATGCGTAATAATGACAAGTCTTGTATTACCCTAGCTGCAGATAACCCAATCTGTTAAATTCACCGCTTCGTCGTTTAGCTAAAACTCATGTATAGATTCATTTATAAATAAAATAGCGCCGCTATATAGCGCTCACTTATCCTATGAATCACTAGAATGTTATTTGCTAAACGCTTGGTTATGACTTACTGATCTCTTATGTCTTTAATTGCTTTTTTTGGTGCGCTTGAAAGTGGTCTGATTTATGGCCTAGTGGCGCTTGGCGTCCTAATCTCATTTCGTACCCTCGACTTTCCAGATTTGACCGCTGACGGTAGCTTTCCGTTAGGTGGCGCCGTCGCTGGTATTTCTATCATTGCCGGCATCAATCCTTGGCTTGCTTGCGCCTTTGGTATGCTAGCAGGGTCAGTTGCCGGTATTGTCACCGCATGGCTACACGTCAAACTGGGCATTTTGCAGCTGCTTGCCAGTATTCTTGTGATGGTTGCCTTATATTCTGTCAATCTACGGATTATGGGTGCGCCAAACTTGCCGCTATTGGGTGAAACCACGGTCTTTAGTACCTTGGTCCATGATGGCAATGGTTACTGGATGCGCTGTCTAATCATAGGTGTTGTCGTGCTACTGGCCATGTTATTTTTAAACTGGTTTTATAGTACCGAGACGGGTTTATCGATGCGTGCGACCGGCTCAAACCTACGTATGGCACAGGCGCAAGGTATCAACACCTCGTGGATGACCATCATTGGTATGGCGATTTCCAACGGTTTGATTGCTCTAGCGGGTGCGCTATTTGTGCAGACGCAAGGTGGCGCAGATATCTCGATCGGTATCGGTACCATTGTCATTGGTCTGGCAGCGGTCATCATCGGTGAGACTATTATTCCTGCCAAGCGGATTTGGCTGATTACCTTTGCTGTGGTTGTCGGTGCGGTATTGTACAAGCTGTTTATTCAGGTTGCCCTATCGAGCGATACGCTACGTAGTATCGGTTTTGGTCCGCAGGATTTAAACTTGATTACAGCGCTGCTTGTGGTATTGGCCTTGGTATTACCCAAAGCTAAAAATAAATTTTTAAGTCGTAAAGTTCGGGCTTAATGTCAATGTGCAACCATAAGGAATAATTATTATGATGCAAGCTACAGATTTGCGGTTGACCTTTAATCCTGGAACGCCCATTGAAAACCCTGCCCTACGCGGTATCAATCTTAATATCGCTGATGGTGAGTTTGTGACTGTTATCGGTACCAATGGCGCGGGTAAATCGACCTTTTTAAATGCGGTCAGTGGCACCACGCGCGTCGATAGCGGTTCAATCTTGTTAAATGGCATCGATGTCACCAAAAAAACCGCGCACCAACGTGCTCATTGGGTGGCTCGTGTATTCCAAGACCCGATGGCGGGAACTTGTGAGGCGCTAACCATTGAAGAAAACATGGCGCTTGCCTATAAGCGCGGCGGCAAACGTGGTTTAAGCTTTGCGCTTAATCAAAATAACCGTGACTTATTTCGCGAGAAACTGTCAGTATTAAAATTGGGTTTAGAAAATCGTTTAACCGACCGTATGGGCCTGCTATCCGGTGGTCAACGTCAAGCAGTTAGCTTGCTGATGGCGTCATTGCAACCATCTAAGATTCTACTGCTTGATGAGCATACGGCTGCCCTTGACCCTAAGACTGCGGCGTTTGTTTTAGAGTTGACCGATAAAATCGTCACGGACAATCAGCTTACCACGATGATGGTCACTCACTCGATGCAGCAGGCCTTAGCCCATGGCACGCGTACCGTGATGCTACATCAAGGACAAGTGGTGCTCGATGTCGCAGGCGATATTCGTAAAGGCATGAATGTGCATGACTTACTCGATATGTTTGAGCAGACTCGCGGTGAAAAAGTCGAAGATGACAGCTTGATTTTGAGTTAATTTCAAACTCCCTTGGTTCTTATCTTCAAACAAAAAAACGCCTACTCATTAGGCGTTTTTTTATGACTGTTTTAGTTATTAAGAATCAAGCATGACCAATTTTTGAATCAACTCACTCACATGCTGCGCTTGCATTTTTTTCATCACCTGTGAGCGATGTACCTCTACCGTACGGACCGATATGTCTAAATGGTCGGCGATATTCTTATTCAGATTGCCTTGCAGTAACTCATTGGCTACCTGCTTTTCTTTATCGGTCAGCTGCGCATAGAGTTTTTTAATATTATAAAGCTGAGCACGCTTGAGTGTTAAGGCTTGTGCACGCGCAAGCGCTTCTTGTAAACGGTGACTATTAATCGGTTTTTCGAGATAATCAGCGGCGCCTTGTTTGAGCATGTTAACCGCATCAGCAATCTCACCCTTGCCAGTTAACGCAATAAACCCTATCGGACTGTCATGTTTATTAAGATACGCTTGTAGTGCCTGACCGCTCATTTCTGGCATCATTAGATCACTGACCACCACTGCTGGGCGATAGATATCGACTTGCTGTAAAAATATCAGAGCACTTGACCATACTTGGGTCGGTAATCCTAAGCTGCTAATCAGAAAATCACAGGATGTACGCACGCTTTCTTCATCGTCGATGATATGAATCAGTAGAGAGTCACTACTGTTATCAACTGGCGTTTGCCATTCTGAGCGCTTATTGAGATGATGCTGAGCATTCATACGCAACCTTATGACTAAATGAATTTGTAAAATTTATAAGCGCTTGGTTATTCATAGCTCTCTTATGCTTACTTTCTCTTTTGCTCACTTTCGCTTTTGATTGCTTTATTTCTCAGCATTATCAGCCAAATGCAGCGGCAGATAAAAAGACACTTGCGCACCAATCTTATTTGCTGGCGTGTAAGTGTTTTCAGTGTTCATCAAGCGCACTTTACCATTTAAGTTACGCTTAAAGCGTTGCTGATAACCACATAACGCTTGTATGCAATTAAGCTCCTGCTGCACTTCGATATTGCTAAGCTGCATCATACCGCCAAGTGATTTGCACAAGCGCTGACATATCATCAAACCCAAGCCTAAACCATTGGCTTTGGTTGATTTGGTGGCGTAATGATTAGTTAGACGCTGCTGTGATTTACTCTCGACTAGCTGCTTATTACCAGCTAACTGTTTATGGTCAAGCAACTGCGCCTTATCAAAACCGCCTGCATCATCGGTTATATGCAATACTAGATACGATTTGCCATTATAATCTTCTGCCTGACAACGTAACATTATCTGCGTCGCCCCTTGCTGCTCGGCGTTTACCATGCTGTTAATTAATAATTGGTCAAGAACTAGATTTGGCAACTGCAACGATGGATAGTCGCTCGTTAGCCAAAAACTCATGGCTGAAGCCTTCTCACCCAATAGCAATATACACTGCTCATAAGTAGTGGCGATATCCACCCTCACCTCATCCGGCTGTGAGCGCCCTGCCCAGCGCCGAATATTACTAATAACAGCCGCGACCCGCTCGGTTTCATTGACAATTTGCTGCAGCGCAGTTTCTGTCGCTTGTTTATCTGTCACTTGTTTGTCAGTGGCTTGTTTATCAGTTAGCGACTTTTCTACCGCATGCAGACTATTTAAAGAGTTTTTATCCAGCCACGTCCTTTCTTGACTGTTTTGACTGCGAATCAGTAATCCTTGGGCATAATTTTGAATGGTCGCCAGCGGCTGATTGATTTCATGGGCGATTGAACCACTCATCTCACCGATGACAGCGAAGCGTTCTGATTGACGTAGCTGCTGGTCATAATCACGAATCAATCGATTTTGCAGGGTTATTTTTTGCCGCCGTCGCCATGCCAGCCAACTCATCCACGCATAATTTACTGTTGATATCAAAATAATTAAAACAATAATCGCCATCCACAATCGATGCGCCTTTACCCATTCAACCATATGCGCGCCCAGCTGCTTTTGGGCGGGATGACGGTTCATATCATAGAGGATACGCTCAGCATTACTACTCGATTCGGGTGGTAGCCAGCCCTGATTTATTCCTAACAACTCCTGCTCTGATTGACTTGTACCAAATAAATTTTGATTAATCTGTCGCACCAAAGCATTTGGCGCTTGCTCGGTCGCCGCCAATGTCCAATTTGGATATATAGGCGTTGAAGATTGACAGCTAGAAGCGGTCGCAACAGGGTGAATAAGACGGTATTGTTTCTCACTAACTTTCCCTTGCCGTGCCATCTCTTCCATCAAGCAAAGTGGCGCTATCGCCGCATCTACGCTGCCATTCGCTAGTGCATTTAACGTGCGCTCAATAGGATAGCCAACGAACTGGGTCTGATAACGGTTGGACGGCACACCGTTTTGTTGTAATAAATGCGCGACCAATAGATAACCACCAAAAGCCTCGGCATCGACGGCAGCAATTTTACGCTGCTGCAAATCTTGCAGCTGATAAATGCCGCTGTCCGCCTTTACCCAAAGTGCACTGGCCACTTCTTCCATGGCGCTAGGTTCTTTTAACGGACCACCCTGACTGAGCTTATTAAATTCATTGGCTAGATTAACCGTGGCGGAAAACTGCTTATCAGCGGTTTTGGTGTTAAAACCTTTTTCATTAAAGTTTTTACCATTGATATCAGCAGGCGCAGTCAATTTAGTTGGCGCCGTATCCGCTTGCAAGGTCGCAATCCAGCGCCAATGGGTGGTATTCATTTTAATCAGCTGTACTTGTGGTCCAAGCACCAAGGCAAACTGCTGCGCCTCAATTTCCTGCTGCCAATTCTCTAACGCTAGCGGCACTAAGACTACTGTGTCCTCTTGCAACTGCTCATTAAGCTGATTGAGCCAAGGTTGCCAGCGTTCTTGCGCAACCGTTTCGCCTTGCGGCGCCAGCACGCCTAAATAATACGTCTGGGCGTTTGCCATCGACATAACCAAGCAAGCATTTAATGCCATCAGAGCCATAAAGGGTATTAACGCTTGCAACGCTTTCCACACTCTCAAGGTTATGGTTCTAAGCGCGATTTTCGATAAAAAATAAATGGTATTTATAGGCATTATTTACGACTTAAGACGTCCAAGTTTGTAAAATTTATTAAAACCATATGATTAATGTGGTTTTCCACAATATCAGCATATTACGCCATATTCTATACTACATAGCAAGATTGTATCTTTTAATTGGCTGAGCTTAATGATTGCTATCGAATATAAAAATCAGGCATTACCAATAAGCCTTACAACATAGATAGCGACAGTAAGCGCAGTAATATTTTTATAGACTATTTTTATGGAGGGCAGGCTTATGAAAAAGTGGCCATTAATCATTATTATGGCAGCCATTGTCGGGCTGATTTTAGCGTTTATCATTGGGCAAATACTGCCTAATATGCGCACGAGTAGCAGTGACATCGAGGTCAATATCACCGACCCTGCTCTTATTAAACAAGGGGAATATGTCGCGCGTACCGCTGACTGTGTTGCTTGTCATACCACGTTAGATGGCGAGACTTATGCAGGCGGCCTGCCTATGCTAACACCACTGGGTGCCATTTATTCAACCAACATTACCCCTGATAAAGAAACGGGTATTGGTCAGTATACTTTTACTGACTTTAAAAATGCCGTCAAGCATGGCGTGCGTCGTGATAATAAAGCCCTTTACCCTGCGATGCCCTATCCTTCTTATCAGCTTATGCCAGATGAAGATTTGGCCGCGATGTACGCCTTTTTTATGTCAGACGTCAAACCCGTCAAGCAAGCCAATCTAAAAAGCGAGCTACCACCGGTGGCAAACTGGCGTTGGCCCTTAGCATACTGGCAAGCAATGTTTGACCCAAAACGTGACTTTGTCGCTGAAAGTGATGATGCAGTGTTGGCTCGTGGACAATACTTAGTTGAAGGTCCTGGGCACTGCGGCTCTTGTCATACTGGCCGCGGTATTGGCTTCCAAGAAATCGCCTTAAATAATGCCGACTCAGAAGAATATTTGAGCGGTGCGGTTATCGATGGCTGGCGCGCCAAAAGTATTCGCGGTGAACATCGCGGTTTGGGTACGCGGACGGTCGCAGAATTGAATGACTTCTTTAAAACCGGTCGCACTGACACCACAGCTGCTTTTGGCGCTATGGCCGAAGTGGTCGAGCACAGCACGCAATATATGACAGACTATGATATCAACGCCATGTCATCTTATCTAAAGACTTTAACGCCCGCGCCAAATAAAGAAAAAACCTTGCCGGCGAAAAAAGACATTACCACGCAAAAACTGCTTGATGGCAACTATGATTCGCGCGGCTCAATCTTGTACGCCGAGTATTGCCAAGTTTGTCACCGTGCCGATGGTAAAGGCGTGGCGCGTATCTTCCCAGCCCTTGATGGCAATAGTGCGGTATATGCGAAAAATGCCGACTCTGTACTACAAATCACCTTGAGCGGTGGTCGCATGCCAGAAACTCCGCACGACCGCATGGCCTTTACCATGCCTGAATTCACTAACCTAAGTGATGCGGATGTGGCAGAAGTGGTCAACTATGTACGTAATAGCTGGACCAACCAAGCGCCTGAAATTGGTGTCGATGACGTGGTAAAAATGCGTGCTTTCCTCGCCAAAAAACCAAAAACCAGTACCGATATCGCCCCAGACTTAAGTATTGATGCGCAAACAAAAGGAGCAAAATAATGAAAAACTCTCCACACAACCTGCCTGCTATTGTTAGCGTTATCTCTCAGAAAATGAAAATGAGCAAACTAACCACCGCTGTTCTGACTGCCTCAGTGGTTAGTATCGCCGCTATCAGTAGTGGTTGCTCACAGCCAGAGCCTATCGAGCAAAATGCCCCTAAATATGGCTTAGTTACTGCTGATGATGCCAACGAAGATGTCGGCACTTATGTGCTGCCGCAAGATACCTCTATCTTGGATGAACCAAACGCTGATGAGATTTTTTATGGCAAACGCTTATTAAACGAAACCAAGCGTTTATTGCCCGAGCACGTTGGCGCGCAAATGAACTGTAATAGTTGCCATATCTCGCAAGGTAAAATCCCGCTTGGCGACCCCTATATCAACAGTTATAATTTCTACCCGCGCGTAATGCCACGTGCTGGTAAAGAAGTTGATTTAACCAAGCGTATTAATGGCTGCTTCCAGCGTTCGATGAATGGCAAACCTTTAAAACCTGAATCACCTGAAATGTTGGCAATGTTGGCCTATATGAAATGGCTGTCACAAAATACGCCGAAAGAGCAAAAGGTCGATATCCAAAACGCTGGTAAAGTGGATGAATCTTTGGTTGGCAATCCTGTACGCGGTGAAAAAATCTACCAAGTACAATGCGCGACCTGTCATGGTGATAACGGCGAAGGCATGAAAGACAGTCGCGGCGATATTGTCTTCCCGCCATTATGGGGCGATGAATCCTTTAACATTGGCGCTGGGTTGGCGCGTACTTATAAAGCCGCGGCTTTTGTTAAGTACAATATGCCAATGGGCATTCAGACCAAAGGCTTATGGGGTCATGGTAACGTGCTGAGTGACCAAGATGCTATCGATGTCGCTGAATTTTTCACCCATCAACCGCGTCCTGATTTTGCTGGTAAAGTAAATGACTGGCCAAACGGTAACAAACCTAAAGATGCCCGTTATTAAATGCGCTAGCCTGACAACATATCAGTCATGCTGATTTATGAAACAGAAAAACCTCAAACGTGAACTGAACCCCATAAGTTGGACACAACTTATGGGGTATTTTTATGCATTACGACCTAGACTTTAAGATAAAAGTCATCGCATACTATCGGCAAGGACATACCGGACTTGCCACAAGTGAGAAGTTTAAAGTAGATTCGAAACTTGTACAAAAATGGGTTAAACAATACCAAAGCGGTGGCATAGATGCCATTAAGCCAAAGACAAGTAAGGCCAAATACAGCAGTGAGTTTAAACATCACGTGATTACGACCATGCTTAAGGAAGGATTAAGTCAATCCGAGGTCGCTCTAACGTTTAACATCAGCTCACCGGCCTTAATTAGCCACTGGCACAAAGCGTATCGGCTTTATGGTATGTCTGGACTAATATCCAAACCTAAAGGTAGAACCGCCATGAGTAAACCCTTTATTACAGACAAGCCAGATGATGAAAAGACGCTAGCAGAGCTTAAGCGTGAGAATGAGTACCTACGTGCGGAGAACGCCTACCTAAAAAAGCTGGATGCCTTGCTCAAACAGAAGAAGAAACAAGCTTTGAAAAAGCAAGGCTCATCGAAGGACTAAGACAAGAGCACCCTTTATCTGCTTTGCTAAACATCGCTAAGATGGCTAAGAGTGTCTTTTACTACCATAGGTGTCAGTTTGATGTTAAAGACAAATATGCAGACTTAAAACATCATATTGCTCAGATATACCACAAGCATAAAGGCAGGTATGGTTATCGTAGAGTCACGGCCGCGCTAAAGCAGTTAGGGGTTTATCATAACCATAAGCTCATCGCTAAGCTGATGCGTAACATGAAGCTTAGCGCAAAGATAAGACGTCAGAAGTACCGATCTTACAAAGGACAACAAGGCAAGATTGCGAAGAACTATTTAAAGCGCCAGTTTCATGCAGATAAACCAAATAAGCGCTGGCTGACCGATATTACTGAGTTTAAGGTGGGTGATGATAAGCTGTATTTGTCACCCATACTTGATTGTTATAACAATGAGATCATCACCTATACGCTCTCAAAGAGACCCACTTATGACTTAGTTGGTAAGATGCTAGCTAGTGCTTTAGATAAGACAAAGGCGTGCCGTGGTAAGAGATTAATGCTGCATTCAGATCAAGGGTGGCATTATCAAATGAAACCGTTTAGCACGACGCTTAAACAGCATGGAATTAAGCAAAGTATGAGCAGAAAAGGCAACTGCTTAGATAATGCACTGATGGAGGGGTTCTTCGGTACGCTGAAGTGCGAGACGATTTATATTGAGAAACCGAAAACTATTGAGCAGTTAGAGAAACAGATTCATGAGTATATGCATTATTATAATCATGAGCGTATTCAACTTAAATTAAAAGGACTGAGTCCTGTGCAATACAGAACTCAGTCCTTGTTATAAACTAAACCGTCCAACATTTGGGGGTCAGTTCAACGCATCATTTGCTTTGAGGTTTTTTGTTATCTATAAGTAATGAAAGTCAATATTTCTTATCAGCCATTATATAGTAGCACTTAATGTAGTAGCACTTAACATAATCACTCTTATTATAGTAGCCCTTACTTATCGCCATTCGCCTATGAGGTCTGTCATGCGCAAAATCCCTGTTTATACCCATCCTGCTGCTGGTTGGCCAGCGCTGATCTCATCGACTCGTAAGCTGATGGATTACAAGGCGTTTATGCGCGGTAGTGTCAGCGTCTTACATAGCAATCAGCCTAAGGGCGGCTTTGACTGTCCGGGCTGTGCGTGGCCTGACCATAAGACCCATAAAGTTATCGATGTCTGTGAAAACGGTATCAAAGTCATTGCCAGTGAAACGATGAACCAACGCGCAGATGCAGCGTTCTTTGCCAGACATAGCGTGACCGAACTGCAAAGTTGGTCAGGCTATGAGCTTGAGCATAGCGGACGCTTATCAGAGCCGTTATATTATGATGCAGCGCAAGATCGTTACGTCGCTATTTCTTGGCAAGCGGCTTATGAGCGTATCGCTGATGTCTTAAAAAATCTTGATTCACCAGATGAAGCCTTATTTTATACTTCAGGACGCGTGACCAACGAGCCAGCTTTTATGTTTCAGCTGTTTGTACGCTGTTTTGGCACCAATAATTTGCCAGATTGCTCAAACATGTGTCATGAGCCAACATCAGTGATGCTTGGCAAACAATTAGGCGTCGGTAAAGCCACCGTAGTTTTGGAAGATTTTGAGCAAGCAAAGTTGATTATGCTGTTTGGGCAAAATCCTGCCACCAATCACCCGCGTATGCTTGAGATGTTGGCGCACTCTCATAAACAAGGCTGCCGTATTATCTCTATCAACCCGATGCGTGAGCAGGGTTTAAGCAAGTTTAGGAATCCACAAAAACCAACCCATATGGCTGCAGGACAAAGCGATGAGATGGTCGATGAGGTCATTCAAATTCAAATCGGTGGTGATGTCGCTTTATTGACTGGTTTGGCTAAATGGCTGGTAGAAAACGATAAGATTGATAGTGAGTTTATTAGCACTCATACTTCAGGGTTTGATGATTTAAAACAGTGGCTGGTCGCCCAATCTTGGCAAGATATCGAGCTTGGCTCTGGTATTACGCAAGCAGACATCATCAACCTTGCCAAGCTCGTGGCAGACAGTCCTGCTACTATCTGTACGTGGGGCATGGGCATTACCCAACATGTCCAAGGCGAAGATAATGTCGCCATGATTACCAATTTGCTGCTGCTGATGGGCATGATTGGTATCGATGGTGCAGGTGCATCGCCCGTGCGGGGTCACTCCAATGTGCAAGGCGATCGCACCATGGGTATCCATGAGCGCCCTAAACAAAGCCTACTTGATAGCCTTGAGCGCGTGTTTCAGCGCCCTATGCCGCAAGAAGATGGGCTGGATGTCATTGCTGGAGCTAAAGCATTGATGCAAGGTAAACTCAAAGCCTTTATCAGTATGGGCGGTAATTATGCCGTTGCCGCACCCGATAAGAGTGCGATTCAAACCGCCTTAACCACTACTCAGCTTAATGTTTTTGTCGCTACCAAGCTCAATGAAACCATGCTATATCCGGGTACAAACAACTTAATCTTGCCTTGTATAGGGCGTACCGAACGCGTGATAACGGCTAAAGGCAAGCAGTTTGCGACGATTGAAGACTCTATGTGCCAGATTGTGCCCACACAAGGACGTCTAAAACCGATTAGTGATGATTTAAAGTCTGAAGCGCAAATTGTGGCTGATATGGCAACCTATGTACTTGGGTCTGATTCGTCAATTCCATGGCAGACCATGGGTAGTGACTTCGATATCATCCGTAATTATATTGCCCGCGCTATTAACGGCTTTGAGAACTTTAATGAGCGTATCCGTGAAAGCGAGCGCGGTTTTCATTTATACCACCCAGCACGTCATCGCGTTTGGAATACCGATAGTGGCAAAGCCCAATTTGAAGTACCGCAATATCCGATTACTTATGTCGCCGCGCAAATGGCACAAACGAGCGCGGACTATCATAGCAATGACACGAGCGACAATTTTAAAGATAAAAATATCGAAAAAAGTACTGAGCAAAAAGTATGGCAATTGACTAGCGTCCGTAGTCATGATCAATTTAACACCATGATTTTCGGGTTTAAAGACCGCTATCGCCAAACCAACCGCCGCGATGTGTTATTTATGCATCCCGATGAAATCAAGCGTTTAGGCTGGCAAAAAGGTGATAGTGTCATGGTATCGCGGCAAGGCAGCAAGGATGAGCGGCGTACCTTGGGTCCTTTGATACTTACTGAGATGGACATCGCTGCCAACGCGGTGGCGACCTATTATCCTGAATGTAACGACCTTATTGACTTGGACAGTCATGCTCCTGACTCGAGGACACCGGCTTATAAGTCGGTTACTGTTGTTTTACAGCGCGTTAATGAAGGCAGTTTGGCAGCTACCGCTTAATAGCGCTTAATGTCCTACGATAATGGTTAAAATAATGGTCAATAAAAATAACTTAGCGACAGTAGATACTTTGGCAACAGATGCTGCTGAGGCGTCAATGGATAATCAGACAGTGCCACTATCGCGGCTGCATTTGGCACAAAAACATCGTTATTTATCTACTGAAAACTCCACTTATGCAGCCAAAGAAATAGAGATTGATGATAAATCAGCAATGCTAGCAGTAGAGGCCGCCGTTGCGATTGTCATTAATGGTATCCATTATGCGATATTGATGGCAAGCCCCTATCAGCTTGAATATCTTGCCATTGGCTTTTTATACAGTGAAGGGCTCATTCATCATAGTCATGAATTATTAGATTGGGAAATAACGCAACTGACCGATATCGCAAGTTATCAGAAATTCAGCAATGATTTAACGGATGATTCGGCTACTGCAACGACTACTTTTGAGCAGTTTTCAACGCAGCTACAAGACTATGATGTGTATGTGGTGGAACTGGTATTAAATCAGCGCTGTCATCAGCGTATTCAAGCGCAAAAGCGGCAGCTAGCAGGACGTACAGGCTGCGGAATGTGTGGTATTACAGGACTGGCGCAAGCACTTCCTGATTTAAGCCGTTATTCGGCGCCAAACTTAGAATCAGGCGAAAAACTATCAGCATCAACTATCCCTACTCTAAATTATCTATTGCAAGTACGACAAAATATTAACGCCGCACAACACACGCATCAATTAACCGGTGCGGTACATGCCGCTGCCACCATGCAAGGCGCTGACTTATATCTATTCGAGGACGTCGGACGCCATAATGCCCTCGATAAACTTATTGGTTGGCAATTACGCCACAAAGCAGAGCTGACATGCGTGGTGATGACCTCACGGCTGTCTATTGAGCTGGTGCAAAAGGCCATTCGTAGTCGCCTGCCTTGGCTTGTCGGCATGTCTGCACCGACCAGCACTGCGGTACGGGTTGCTGAGCGCTATGGCTTGGGGCTGGCAGGGTTTTTACGCGATGACCGAGTTACTTACTATACCAACATCACACCAACTGTCCAAACGCTTAAAACACCAATCTAGAGCGGATTCTGCTGTTATATCTCTATAACTAAACATGCCAGATATTACTCCGTTACTATCCACTCCCATTACCCTTCCTGTGCAAGTTTTCACTTATCCATTCGATTAAGCTTTTTTAACTCCATTTTGCTCTAACACTGATTACAGTTACTATTATAAATCTATCTATTAGTTTGCCTTAACCATCCTTAACTCAGAAGTTTGAGAGAAAATTTGAGGTTAGATAGATAATAGGTTACCCTTACCACACAAACATGTTACGAATATTTAACATAGTTGTAGTTTTATTTATCAATGATAAGTAAATGAGCACCACAATCCCAATAAGATTTTACTTATCATCACGACAACGGATGATAGCTCACACGCAATAAATTGAGTAAAACGCTACTCTAATTATTGCTTATCACAGCTGATATAAGCTGTCTACATTTAGCACAAGTCATACAGTTTTGGCTTAGTGCTTATCCGTAATTTTGCTATGGACGCTTACCATGTAAGCCTCGTGTAGCCTATCGCTACTATCGATGATGCCGTATTTGACCGCGTAATGGTTTATCCATTAGCAGACGCTAATTGAGAGTTGCCGCTGTTATTTTTCATACAAGCTTTTAGTCGATATTTTTTATTAAATATTTTAATAGCCTGTGGCCAATGAAAAATTAATACACCAGCTGACGTTAGCACTTGGTTTTTATAACCATTTATTTTATTGCGTATTGCGTATTGCTCGTTGCTAATTGTACGCACGGGCAAAATTGTATGCGCGTGGCAAATAGGTTGAACGCGCGTTTTTATATTTTCGCCAGTTTGTAAGTTTTACTTTAAAGCGAACTATTATTCTATTAAAACAATTGCGAGGTATGAATTTGAAAACTGAGTCATTGTTCCAATTTTCATCGTTAACCATTCTTTTATTATTACTAGCATTTTATGGCGGCACGTATTTACTGTCTTTATTAATCAAAAAAGACAAGGAGACAACTTCAGGATTTATGGTCGCCGGTCACAGTGTTGGCTTCGGCATGGGCGCAGCCAGTATGACCGCCACGTGGATTTGGGCGGCGTCGTTTTATGCTGCCGCTACTTCTGGTTATAAATACGGCGTCTCAGGACCGATACATTACGGTTTTTGGGGTGCTTTGATGATTTTATTCATCTACCCTTTTGGTATGCGCTTTCGTGAACTTGCCCCAAATGGCCATACCTTAGGTGAACTCATCCACGCCCGCCACGGCTCATCAAGCCAATTAATTTTAGCCATATCCAATATTATGGGGAGCTTAATTAGCTTGATGGTCAACTTCACCGCTGCTGGTGCCTTGGTCTCCGTACTGTCACCCTTATCGTTTCAGACGGGCGTCATCATCGCAGGCGTTGGGGTGCTCAGCTATACGTTAACCTCAGGATTCCGAGCCTCTGTCTTTACCGACTTTGCCCAACTGGTCGCCTTGATGGCCATTGGTGTCATCATCATCCCAGCGGTACTATTTTCCATGGGTGGTCCGTCGGTCATGGTCAGCGGACTGTCAAATTTAACCTTTGAGCAGCAAGACTTCTTTTCCTCTGAAGCTTTCTTTCAGCAGGGTGCGCCGTATTTTGTCGCCGTATTGGCTTATGCCATCGGTAATCAAACCATTACCCAGCGTCTATTTGCCATTGATAAAACTAAAATTAAAGCGACCTTTATCACTGCCACGGTCGGTTATGCCGGTATCGTCATTGGGCTTGGTATGATTGGACTCATGGCATTAACCATAGGTATCGAGCCACTTGATGGCAATATGAATAACTTAATTCCGCAAATGGTCAGTACTTATTTGCATCCGGTCTTTATCGCATTATTCTTTATTTTAGTGATAGGTTCGCTGTCCTCAACCGCTGACTCAGACTTATCAGCGCTATCAACGATTATGATGGCGGATGTCTATGGCAAAAACCTTGCTAAGGGGAGCGTTAAACCAAAAACTATGATGCTTGTCGGTCGCGGAACCATGATTGTCGCCACGGCAGCAGGATTGATTTTTGCCAGCTTTAAGCTTGATATATTGGTAATGTTGGTCTTCGTTGGGGCGTTATGGGGTGCGATTGTTTTCCCAGTGATTGCCAGTGTGTTTTGGAATCGCGTCACCAATGTCGCTTTTACCTCAGCGGTCATCGTTGGGCTGTTATTGTTCTGCGTTGCGCGCTTTGAGCTGATACCAATTACTGGCTTCACCGCCCTATTCTTTGAGATATTGGCGAGTGTCGGTGCCGCAGTGGTTATTGGACTTATGGTCTTTGGCTTTTTAGGTCGTAAAATCGGCATGGCAGCAGCCGCTATCACGCTGGTGCTGATGTTAATCTTCGCCACTGGCTTCCTACGCCAGTACATGGTTTTACTCGCTTCACTGACCGCTTACGGCGCAAGTACCATCGTCTGTGTGATTATCAGCCTAATGGGTGACGAGCATTTTGATTTTGACCTCATTAAACAGCGGGTTGGCGACTATGATAAAAAGCCGCCAGTACAACCGCTAGCAAAATCTTAAATAAGATTAATATTATCAAGTAATGGTTGGTCATTAACTGGCTAGCCATTATTAGAAGTCATTATTAGAAGCTAGCAAAGTAAAGTAAGAATCTACAGCAACAAACACTAAATATAAGGAGCTATCATGGACAACGTTTTTATCTATGGATTATATATCCTCATTTGGCCAGCTATTACGCTGGGTGTACTGATATTAATTTGTACCGCAACCTATCGTGATATTAAAAAAGCGCAATATAATAATAAAGATATCGTTTAGCACATGATATTAGACGATGTGTTTTACAAAGCCATCATGTAGCAAAGGCTTAGTGATGGCTTCATTTAGTCTAACAATACTTCGAATAAGCGTTAATTTATGGGCAAATAACCACAACTGAGCAGATAAGTAGCATTTAATTAAAAAATGACTTGTAATTTAAATTATTTTTGCTAATATAGGCATCCTTGATTGGCTGGGTGGCAGAGTGGTCATGCAGCGGACTGCAACTCCGTTAACGCCGGTTCGATTCCGACCTCAGCCTCCAATTATTTAGGTTAAAAATATTATAAATATTACGTTAATTTTAGCTTGCTTTATTAACATAAATGCTTATAATAGCGACCACTATCTAACAAGTAGCAAGCTTACTTTTAGATAATACAAGTTTTGCCCGGGTGGTGAAATTGGTAGACACAAGGGATTTAAAATCCCTCGCTAGTAATAGCGTGCCGGTTCAAGTCCGGCTCCGGGTACCATTACATTAAAAGGCTTCCAAGCAATTGGAAGCCTTTTTCTTATGGTGTCGTTTTTTTATGAGATTAATAATCCCCTCGTTTATTGCTAGCAAAAATATTCTGAGAAAATAACTGTTTTATAATATTTGTCAGTCTAGACCGGTTAATCATAGTTTTAATTTAGTTGAAAGCTCATACTTCACACTTGCTAATAAATTGAAGCCAAAAAAATCCAACCCCATGAAGTGATCGGACTTTTAATATTTGGTGGAGATGGCAGAAACTAACTATTAATCACAAACCATTGATATTAAAAGTTTTAAAACATCAATGATATTAACCATCATTCTTTATTATTACTATTTTAAAATACCTAATTAGATTTTTCATTTCTAACGTGATACATGACCTATACTTTCGTAACATGTATAGTTCTGAGAATCAAAATCCTGCCTCGGCCTGTGTTATCGCTACTATCTTAATTGGTACTGCACACGACCAAGCCATGCCAGCTGTACAATAAAACATACCATCACTAAAAGACACTATACGGGCTGTAAAATCATTATTGGCTAAATAGGCCATAGCATCCTGATCGCAACCATCATCTACCGCACACCAGACCTCTTGATGACCCTCTTCCAACATTACACGAGTTAGTTCACTTCCTGTAATTGCTGCATCCATACCTATAGCTCCTAATCATATTTTACGATTATTAAGCCAAACAAGTGGGTATATAAAAGCTATACCTTGACCATCTCTGAGACTTTCGCATTTATGATTTTGTATTTTTAAATCAAAACGGTACAGTAGACGTGCCTAATACTATTTTTTAATACATAGTATATATCTTTATTCACAATAATGAATATAATTTATAGTCTAATTATCAATTAACTATACTATAAACTAATGTTTATTAAAATAATATTAATTAAATTAGAATTTCTCTATAACCCCACTTCTTCTTGAGTAATTTCAACCTTTTTAATTGGTATCGCGTATTTCCATCTACCGCCTTCTTTACAGAGAAAGTGACCATCCTCAAATGCCACAATATGCATTATAAAGTCACTGCTGACATTGATAATAGTCTCCATAGCATGCTCAGCACTCTTATGACTCACAGCGCACCACACTTGCTCATCACCGCGCTCTAGCATAGCTCTAGTTAAATCACTCCCTGATAGTCTATTATTCATGTCTCAACCTTTATTTCTAACAGTTAATTTCAGCTTCCAATGTTATACTTTAATAATATGTTTTTATGTCTACTAATGTTCACGTATTGTATATAGCATATTGCGTTCGGTAAACTGACGTAAAGAGAACTCATAATTCTAGCTAAGAGAACAGTTTGTTATTTTGATAACTATCAATCTCATGTATAGCCTTGTTATCCCCCCCGTCATCGAGGTATTTTTTTATTGGCTTATTAATTAGCTTGCTGGCAAGCTTTGAGATCGTAGGATGATTGAAGTCCTAGCAATTTTTCTGGTTGAAGCGTTAAAAAATACATACTGATCTGAAAAGCATAAGTCTTTTATTTATTTTAATGTTGCCATACAGAATATTAGAACCCTCTTAGTTGGCGTGCTGCTCTTTCTTATGATCTTTCAGATGCGCGCCATTAGCTATCAAGCGTTTAATCTCAATATTGCGCTGGCGTGCATTTAGATTACTGGATAAGTGCCAATAGTGAAGGCTGACGGTTTACCTTACCACCTGTAGGCACTAATCCATGACTTAACGCCTGTATAACGCACCCATAGTTGCAGCCCGTTACCATCGCTGTTCTTGTCTGGTCGCTTTGTATCAATAGAGGCGCTACTGGGCTGTAGGTAGCTTATTGATAACGGTATGAGTTAAGGGCATTGGACTATCCTTTGTTGGTATTGAGCGTATGTATAAACCCTAATACCAACATTCTATATGGTTCGTCATACCTCTATATAAACCTCAATACCTGAAAAATTCCCAAAATAAAGGGCTAACCGTCTATGACGGTTAGCCCTTTATCGTTGTTTGGTGGAGATGGCGGGAGTTGAACCCGCGTCCGCCAGCATTACGCTCATGAATCTACATGTTTAGTTTCTGTCTTTAGTTTTAATCCGCACCGATCCGACAGTCAGGATGGATTGGACGATTCTCTACTTTTGAACCCAAGCGATTGAGACAATTACTTGTGGCGAGCCTACATGCGGACGCTTCAACTTAGTTGACCAACTGTAGGTGATCAGCAACCAAGTAAGCAGGGTTTAAGCTGCTAGAGCGTAAGTTTCGTCGTTTGCGACTATAACAATATATGTTTGATTAACGAGAGGACATACACTCTCGACATGCATCATTGAGTTTCATCACCAGCGTCGAAGCCAGAACATCCCCAATAAGACTGACTATTATATAGGACTTAGCCATAGACTTTCAACCTATAAGCAGTCCGTATTACATTAAGTTACAGCTTAAGGTGCTAAGCCAAAACTTTATTCATCCATTTACCGATATTTTGGATTTGTGGCATGCAAACTTGGTGCGCCATCGGATAGGTATGATAAACGACACTGTAGCCTTTCGCTGATAACAACTCCTGTGCCTGCTCACCTAAAACCACAGGAACAACAGGGTCGTGCGTGCCATGCTCTATCAATATCGGCATGTCTTTATTAGCCTCACTATAGTCAATATTGTCATTGGTCGCAAGATAGGTAGATAGTGCCATCAAACCTGCTAAGCGCTGCGGATAGCCGAGTGCCACATGATACGCCACTGCCCCACCCTGCGAAAATCCCGCAATGACAATATGCTCAGGCTTAACACCGCGCTCGATTTCACGAGCAATCAAGTCATGGATTTGCTGAGAAGATTCTTCGATTTGAGCAATATCGACTTTACGCTCAAGGCTCATCTCTAATATATCATACCATGCGGGCATGACCATGCCGCCATTGACCGTCACTGGTCGATTAGGTGCATGGGGAAAGATAAAACGTACGGCCATGTCATCCGCAAGACCTAACTGTGGCACGACTGGCTCAAAGTCATGACCGCTAGCACCCAAACCATGCAGCCAAATCACGGCTCTATCTATTTTTTTTTGTGAGGGATTATGTTCGACAATAACGGCATCTAAATAGTTACTCATGTTTTAAGTTCCTTTAACTGATAAATAAAACCAGATTTATTTGTTTGATTAAGCAAGACATACAATATTTAAATTAGAATATATAACGTGAATCATTACAGTTTTAAGCATGCATAAAAAAACCCTCTAACGTATCTAATAGAACAGCAGTAGATGCGGCAAAGGGCAAATAAATGTATGGCAGAAAAT
The DNA here is from genome assembly GCF_904846565.1 of Psychrobacter sp. CMS30. Taxonomy (NCBI): domain Bacteria; kingdom Pseudomonadati; phylum Pseudomonadota; class Gammaproteobacteria; order Moraxellales; family Moraxellaceae; genus Psychrobacter; species Psychrobacter sp. CMS30. The sequence continues at coordinate 79,406 of NZ_CAJHBF010000011.1, forward strand.
CTAAGTAATCGATTGGACTGGTTGCTTAATATCCGCATTTTGACCGCGATGGCGCAGATAGTGATCCAGTAATACAATCGCTAACATCGCTTCAGCAATGGGCGTTGCTCGCACACCTACGCAAGGGTCATGACGACCTTTAGTCAGCATCTCAATCGCTTCCCCATCTGTATTGATACTCTTGCCAGCCGTGGTAATGCTAGAGGTTGGCTTCAGGGCAATACTGACACGGATATCTTGTCCTGACGAGATGCCACCCAAGATGCCGCCTGCATGATTAGCCGTAAAACCATCAGGGGTCATCTCATCACGTGAGCGATGCCCAAACTGTCCAGCCACCGCCATACCATCACCAACTTCAACGCCTTTAACGGCATTGATACTCATCATCGCATGGGCAATATCAGCATCTAAGCGGTCAAATACCGGTTCACCCAATCCTACGGGCACGCCACTGGCGATAATCTCCAAACGTGCTCCGCAGCTCGTTCCTTCACGGCGCAAGCTGTCTATCAAGACTTCAAAGCGACTGACTGCTTCTTTATCCGCACAAAAGAACGGATTGCTATTAACAAAATCCCAGTCGATTTGACTTGGGTCTAGCACTTGACTGTATTCCGAGCCAATTTGGGTAACATGCCCGCGCACTTGCACGCCTAAGCGCTGATGCAAGTATTTCTTAGCGATAGCACCTGCCGCCACACGCATAGCCGTTTCACGTGCAGATGAACGCCCGCCGCCGCGATAATCGCGAAAGCCGTATTTCATACTATAGGTATAATCGGCATGACCGGGGCGAAAAGTGTCTTTTATTTCACTATAATCTTTTGATTTTTGATTGGTGTTACGAATCAAAAGCCCAATCGATGTGCCCGTCGTTTTACCTTCAAAGACGCCAGAAATAATCTCAACTTCATCAGATTCACGGCGCTGGGTCGAGTATTTAGATGACCCAGGTTTACGGCGATCCAAATCTACCTGCAAATCTGCTTCACATAATTCTAAACCTGGTGGCACGCCATCGACGGTAGCCATCAGGCCTGCACCATGCGACTCACCGCACGTCGTTACCGTAAAAACCTGTCCAATACTATTGCCAGCCATATTTATCCTTAAACAAATGAAGTCGATTTTTAATTGCCGTTTTTTAATTCTAGTGTCAATGTCAAAATTACTTTATTGATTGCTATCTAATAATTGTACATAAGCGGCAAATAACTGGCGATGGGTCATGAGCTCATCATAAGTAATAGCAAAGATACCATGACCGCCGTGAGCAAACCTTAACCAATCAAACTGAATCTCAGGATAAGCCTGTTTTAATGCCCACTCACTATCGCCCACTTCACAGACCAGCAACCCTTCAGGGCTTAAATAGTCTGGCGCTTCAAACAAAATACGATGTACCAAATCCAGCCCGTCTTGACCGGCTGCGAGCGCATGTTCCGGCTCATATAAAAACTCAGGGGGCAAATCTGCCATGATAGCGGCATCGACATACGGAGGATTGGTGACAATCAGCTCATATTGATGCTCAGCCGGAATCTTAGCAAATAAGTCAGATTCAATCACATTGACTTGATGACCTAAGTCATGATGGTCGACGTTGACCATCGCCACTTCTAGCGCGCCTTTATCGATATCAACGGCATCGACCAATGCATCGACAAAACGTGTGGCAAGTGCAATCGCAATACAACCAGAACCGGTGCATAAATCTAAAATACGCTCGGGCTGTGACAGCTGTTTAATCTCTAAGCCATGATCATAAAAAGCTGGCGCTTGATTATTGACACTAACGCCTATCGGTTTTGCCAGCTCGCTCACTTCAAAGTATGGATGGAACTGCTGACGAATCAGCTCAGCGATTGGCGAGCGTGGAATTAGAACGCGCTCATCGACATAAAAAGGCAAGTCACAGAAATACGATAAATTAATCAAATAGCTTAATGGCTTACGTTCAGCGATACGCTCTTCTAATAAACTCAGTACCTGCTGCTTCTCTGATGTGGTCAGGCGGCAATCCAAAATCTGATCATTGGCAGCCCAATCTAAAGATAAAGAATGCAACACAATAGCAGAGGCTTCAGCGAACTCATCTGTCGTTCCTTGAGCAACCACCACATCATAATTACGTAGCTGGGTGACAGCAAAACGAATAAAATCACGGATACTGACCAGCTGCTCACGCGCCTCTTCAAGCTCTGCATGCAGGTTGGCAAACTCATCGTGCTCACCGAGCAGACCGGTTTCTAAATCATACTCCGGCTCATTATCCAAGCCTTGCGACTCATCATCAAAGTACTGATTTTGAAACTCTTCTGCGCTCATGGTTTGGTCTTCTGACATATCGCACCTTACTGATTTACATGCTCACTAACTACATGCGGATGGGTTAAATCGCTTTTAATTAGCAGCTGATTTATTAAATAAAAACTCGTCACCCATTATAGACGCAAACGTCATGATGCGCCAATAACTGTGTATTGTACTGACTGGGTTTTTTACGGCAAAAAACTGCCTATCTACTTGCTTACCGGCTAATATAGTTAAATTTAGCAAGTTTAGGTATCTGGGAAAATGAGATTGAGCATTAGGATAATATTTGACTATAAAGTAGAAAATTAGCCATTGTAGCAATAATTAACGGCAACCCTATATCCAGCATGACTAAATTATTTCCCAACTGTAGTGAATACGTCAACAGTTGACGTTTAGCAAGCCCTAAACGAAAAAAGATGTGTCAAAAGTTTGCGAAGCATCCAAATTATGCGCATAATAGCGCCATTAGTTATAACCATAAGTATGCCAATATGATGAAAATGAAGCCTCTTATTACCGCCATCTCAATTGCTATCGTTAGTGTCAGCGCTGTTGCCGCACCTGCCGACACGACGCGCACCCTACCAGTACGCAAAGCTGACTCAATGCCTAGCATCGCTAAGAAAGTGAGCTTGGATGTGCAAGAAAGCCGTAGCAGCTCAATTGATGCTCGTACTACTGTTAAGCCAACTGCTAATCAGGCGAATAAAGCCAAGCCAGCTGACCGTATGACTCAGCTGATTGACTCAAAGCAAGAAGCTGAAGCCAATTCAGCAGCGGTTAGCGCTGATAATATGACCGTAGAAGAGCTGTCTCTTAAAGATGTGCAGTCTGATAGCACTGACGATATCAGCGAAGGTCAAGCCGTTGCTGCCCCTTCTACATCGACCGCTGATAGCGCAAATGACCCTGCGATTAAGAGCATCGAAGATATCGACGGTAAAAAGCATACCACACTGAATTTATCTAATTATGCCAAACAAGTAAACGGTGCCACATGGACACCGAATATGAAAGTCAACTCGGCAATGACCATCAAAATGCAGGCGCTATTGGATTGGAACCACGCCTCTCCTGGTGCTATTGATGGCGGCTGGGGCATGAACAGTAAAAAAGCACTTATTAACTTTCAAACCATGAAAGGCTTGCCAGCGACGGGTAAAATGGACCAAAAAACGTGGGATGCTTTAAATAAAAATATCCCAGCCAATAAGCCCGTACTTGTGACTTATACCATCACTGAAGATGATGTGAATACTAACTTTGCTAACATGCCTGCAGGCTCAGAAGCCAAGTCAAAAATGAAAGGCTTATATTATCAAGACATTAAAGAGATGTTTGGTGAGCGCTTCCATATGGATGTGCGCTATTTAGATAAGCTGAATAAAAACAAGCAATATAAAGCGGGCGAAACTATTACTGTTTTGAATACCCGTGCCCCGCTTAAGCAGCGTATCAACCGTGTCGTTGCCAATAAAGCTGATAAGACCTTATATGCTTATAACGATGATAAGCTGGTTGCCACTTATCCAACCACCATTGGTAGTGACGCCACGCCATCACCGCAAGGTTCGTTTAAAATCATTAACAAGGTAAAAATGCCTTGGTATAAAGCAACCGTTGGTAAGGGCGCCGATAAAAAAATCCATATGCTACCACCAGGCCCAAACAGCCCTGTCGGTGTTGTATGGATGGGCTTATCTAAACCCTCATATGGTATTCATGGCTCACCAAAGCCGGAAGGCATCAGCCGTCAAGCCTCGGCAGGCTGTGTACGTCTGACTAACTGGGATGTGCTAGAGGTTTATGCCAATATCGAAAATGGCGCAACCGTTGAGCTCAAATAGTTAGCAGTTAATGCAAATGAATAAAAAAGACCTTGATGCGTAATCAAGGTCTTTTTTTGTTTAAAGCAATACAAACTCTTAATACAAATTACAAGCCAATAAAAAACAGCCTCTCTATTAAAGGCTGTTTTTTACTTTATACACAGTCAAAAACTAAGCATTATTTATTCTTATTAGTGATAGCTTTTTGAAATCGATTGCTTTTAAGAAATTACGCTTTATAACCATCTTCTTTACCAGTGATACTACCGACTTTTTTGGTAAAGATGAGTGCGGCAGGAATAGACACAAGGAAACCTGCTGCTACCGCTATTTGAATATGCGGAATCTCGTTAAAACCCGTGACCAATGCGCCAATCATAAATACGCCGATGGTAACGGTTGCGGCTATCGAATAGATGACAGAGAATAGTGGCCAGTTCATGATATATTCCTCATTTATTGTGTGGGTATAACACCTTTATACACTAAATCCACACAAAAAGTAAGTATTTTCTTATAGACCCGCAGCCCATTCATAGCAAGTGATTCATATTGAAAGCCATATTATAATTGTTGATTTGCGCCAAGTGTTTTCAATAAGGAGAAAAGCAGTATATTGGCTATTTTTTGCCTGCTCAACTTCTCTGTACCTCTCATCCTTGAGTCGCAAAAAGTTCATACGCTATGATGCATTTATCATTACAATAGTGGGTTTCCTGTACTCTTACATGCATTCTGCCACTTGCATTTGCTAGTTTGCACTCTTCCATCCTTACTCAATAGCTAAGCTTGCTTCTATGACCTCATCTAATACTGACACTACTAACGGTTCACTGCCTGTCGATAAATCCCAAAACGATTTTGAATCTAAAGTCGTCAATATCATTAATGATGACATTGATGACAACATTGCTGAACCAGCCGCACAGGATGCGGCTGTTGAAAATGTTGATGCCGACAATAACAGCGATAAAGAAGTTGCCAAAGAGTCGGCAGCGGCGCGAGCACCAGAAGCAAAGATAAAGATGGAAACCGTTGCACCTGATGTGGTGGTTGCCTCATTAGAAACCCCTGAAACAGAATCTCAAGCCGTGAATGATCATACAGAGTCGGATTTTCTAAGCACCGAGGAAGATTTTTTTCAGGACGACTCAGATGCAGAAGTAAGCGTAGAAGCTGATGAAACGGATTTTAGTCAACAGCATTCAAACGATGCACAAGCTCATGAGCTGACAGATGAAGAAAGCTTCCCAGAAAACATGGAAGAAAAAGAAGCGCTCAATCAGGAACAAGCGGCTGTTCCTACGACTAAACATCAAGCAATGAACGATGAGAAAAACATCAACAAAAATAAGCCGCCAATTAATAAAAAGCAAAACAGTACTCAAACCGCTGCTAATGTTTTAGAAGAAGATGAGGTTAGCGATGATAACCATAAGAGTGATGAAGAAGACAATGAAGAAGGCGAAGAGGTAAAAGAAAAAAAGGAAGCCAAACTTGAATCTTATAAGCAGTTTGTCGCTGAACAGTTTAGTAATAAAAAAGTAGACTATCCAGAAGTGCGCGTTAGGATTGAGGCCAATGCGCTGCCGAGCAAAATGTATTTCATCATGAATATCCTCTCGGCTATTATCGCAAGCTATGGACTGGTGACCAACTCAGCGGCGGTGGTCATTGGTGCGATGTTGGTCGCTATGATGTTGGGTCCTATCACTGGGGTGGCACTAGCGATTATCGACCATCGTATGCCGCTACTACGTAAGTCACTTATTACCGTGTTTCTAGGCATCTCTTTGGTGGTATTGGTGGGCTTTATCGTTGGCTGGTTACACAAAGACCAACCGCTAACGGCAGAGATACTATCGCGCACGCAGCCGACGTCGATGGATTTGATGATTGCCCTTGCTGGTGGTACGGCTGGTGCTTATGCCATGGTTTCTCCGCACCTGTCGGTGGCAGTGGTTGGCGTCGCGGTGGCGACAGCTTTGGTGCCGCCCCTTGCTGCCAGTGGCATTTTATTTGCCAATGGCGAGCTTCAGCTTGGGTTCGGCGCACTCTTGCTGGCTATGACCAACATCCTTGCCATTCAATTTACTAATGCGCTGGTATTATGGGTTTTGGGCTTCCGCCGTTTGGTTAAAGACGATTATAAGTCCAACACCTATTTGACTTTTTTGCAGCGTAATGCGGTGACATTATTGTTACTGGGCGGATTAGGAACCTATTTGACCATTAATCTACAAACCAACGCCAAACAGCAGGTGTTTGAAAGCAGCGTCAAAGAGACGATTAATAGCTACTTTAGTGATAAAGGCAATGTGCTGACCAATACGCAGTTTGATAAAAGCGACACCAATCAAGTCGTGCGCGCGGTGATTCGCGGCGAAACAACGCCCAGCTCCTACGATGTCCGTCAAATCGAAGCGATTATCAGCCAAGATATGGCCGATAATTTCCCTGACTATCTACCGATTCGCTTGCAGCTGCGCTATATGCCTGTACAGGTGATTGAGTCGCATCCACTGATTCAAGATAAGCTTGATAAAACCGATGTGACTATACTAACCAACTGATTTATTTAACCGGCAATTCATTTAACCGGCTATTTATTTAACTGACTAATTGACCCTAGTCGGTTAATGCAATAACGATAATGCGACAACCTTTCTATAAAACCTAAAGTATTTATTTGAAATAAAGCGATTTAATGAAGACAAATATTCAATGCAAGCGCCTGCTTAATAACGAAACTTAAGCCGTATTTACCCGGTGTTTGCTTATGAATCTTCAACACCCTTGGCACGTTTGTGCTAAAATCGCTTGCAAAATTATTTTACTTATTTTACTTAATACCATCCGTCAGTAAGGAGCCGCTGTGAGCCAGCCATTTCGCTCAGCCGATATTCGTCAAGCTTTTATCGATTTTTTCATAAGCAAGCAGCACACCCCCGTCGCCTCGTCGAGCTTGATTCCGTACAATGACCCGACATTACTATTCACCAATGCCGGCATGAATCAGTTTAAAGAAACCTTTTTGGGCATGGAGCCGCGTGACTATACGCGTGCCGTGAGCTCACAAAAATGCGTACGTGCCGGCGGTAAACACAACGATCTGGATAATGTCGGCTATACGGCGCGCCATCATACGTTTTTTGAGATGCTGGGTAACTTCTCTTTTGGTGATTATTTTAAGCAAGCCGGTATTGAATATATCTGGGAGTTTTTAACTTCAGATGAATGGTTGGCAATCGATAAAGACCGCTTGTATGTGACCATTTATGCAACCGATGACGAAGCCTTTGATATTTGGCATAAAGACATCGGCATCCCAAGCGAGCGCATTATCCGTATTGGTGATAATAAAGGCGCGCCTTACGCCTCTGATAACTTTTGGACGATGGGTGATACCGGTCCATGTGGTCCTTGTACCGAAGTGTTTTATGACCATGGCGCTGATATCGAAGGCGGTTTGCCGGGTACGCCTGAAGAAGATGGCGACCGTTATATTGAGATTTGGAACTGCGTCTTTATGCAGTTTAACCGTCAAAAAGACGGTACTATGCTGCCGCTACCAGCCCCAAGCGTCGACACTGGTATGGGTCTTGAACGTATCAGTGCCATTATGCAAGGCGTCCATGGCAACTACGAGATAGATTTATTTGTCCATCTAATGGATGCGGCGGCTGAGATTTTAGGTATTGAAAACGAGCAACAATCTTCCTTAAAAGTTATCGCCGATCATATCCGTGCCGTGGCATTTTTGATTGCTGATGGCGTCACCCCAAGTAATGAAGGTCGCGGTTATGTACTGCGCCGCGTTATTCGCCGTGCCGTACGTCACGGTAATAAGCTTGGTGCCGATAGCGACTTCTTTTATAAAATGGTTGCGCCGCTTGTCGCTGAGATGGGCAGCGCCTATCCTGAGCTAAAAGATAAGCAAAGCGTCATCGAAAACGCCATTCAAAAAGAAGAAGCCCAATTTGCCAAAACCCTAGCACAAGGTTTACGCCTGCTTGCCAGCGAGCTTGAAGGTCTAAAAGATGGTGATACCCTCTCTGGCGAGGCGGCATTTAAGCTATATGATACTTACGGCTTCCCCGTTGACTTGACCGCTGATATCACCCGTGAGCGCGGTATTGTGATTGATGAAGCGGAGTTTGATGAGCACATGCAAGCACAGCGTGAACGGGCGCGTGATGCCGGCAAATTCGATGTCGATTACAGCAGCGTTATCCAAGTAGAAAACCCAACCACCTTTATCGGTTATGAGCAGCTTGAAGAAGATGGTGTGATTATTCATGCCCTTTATCAAGATGGCAATCCAGCCGAGAGCTTAGCTGAGGGCATGGAAGGCGTTGTTGTCCTTGACCGTACACCGTTTTATGCTGAAGGCGGTGGTCAAGTAGGTGAGCTGGGCGAAATTCGCAGCGCAACCGGTGTTTTTGAAGTGCAAGATACCAAAAAATCTGGGCAAGCTATTATTCATTATGGCGTGGTTACCATGGGCGAGATTAACACCCAGCAAACAGCCGATGCGCAAGTATTATCAAGCATTCGTGCTGCTAGTGCCAAAAACCACTCGGCCACGCATCTATTGCATGCCGCGCTAAGACAAGTATTGGGTAATGAAGTCACACAAAAAGGCTCATTGGTTTCAAGCGAAGTATTACGTTTTGACTTCTCCTATGACAAACCCGTTAGCGCTGCTGAAATCAGCCGTATCGAACGCCTTGTCAATGAGCAAATTCAAGCCAACACCCCTGCCCGTATCGAGCACATGTCTATCGATGAAGCGATGAAGCAAGGTGCGATGGCGTTATTTGGCGAAAAATATGGTAACGACGTGCGTGTCTTGACCATGGGCACCGACAGTATCGTTGATGGTCAGCGTCAGCCATTTTCTATTGAGCTATGCGGTGGTCTGCACGTTAAACGCACTGGTGATATTGGTGTCTTAAAAATCACCAGCGAATCCGGTATTGCGGCGGGCATTCGCCGTATTGAAGCGGTCACCGGTATGAATGCCATTAAAAACATTCAGCAAAGTGAGCAACAACTCAGCGAGCTTGCCAGCCAGCTAAAAGTCAAACGTCCAGAGGTTGCACAGCGTGTGCGTACCATGGCGGACAAACAGCGCGATTTGGAAAAACAGCTCGAACGTTTAGAGCAAAAAATCGCCAGCGCCCAAGCCGCTAATTTGCTTGATGACGTGCAAACCATTGCTGGTACACCGGTGCTTATCAGTACTTTAAGCGGCGTTGATGGTAAATCCATCCGTACCCTGATGGACGATATCAAATCAAAACTTCCTGATAGCGTGATTGTCTTGATTGGCGATAAAGATGAGCAATTGGCATTAGCTGCTAGTGTGGCAAAATCTGTTACCGCTAAAGTAAAAGCCGGTGATATCATTCGTCATTTGGCAGATGAGCTGGGTGGTAAAGGCGGCGGTAAGCCTGACTATGCCCAAGGCGGCGCACCAAAAGCTGCCAACACCAGCGCGGTTATCAATGCGCTACCTGAGTGGATTGCAGAGCAGCTTGGTTAAGTATTAAGCTTAGGCTAATAGATGATTGGTTATAACGGTTATAACCAATCGCCATACATCTAATGCTTGCTAGCACTTAAAGTTATGCCGCTAATATGGTATAAAGTACCACGCTTAGATGCAGGTCAGCATATCTAGTCACTAGCTATCAATAGTAAAACAGCAGAGCGTAAAACAGCAGAAAGTAAAATACAGGGCGCAGTTTTTATAATCCGGCTTTATCGTTATTAAAATGAATCTAGCACTGTCGTTGCAAACAGCGCCATGATGGATTGATGTCGATAAGTAACAGATGGCCATTGGTGAATAATAGGTAGATTTTTATGGCGTTAATAGTACAAAAATATGGCGGCACCTCGATGGGCAGTATCGACCGCATCAAAAATGTCGCCAAACGAGTCAAACGCTGGCATGACCACGGTCACCAAGTGATTGTGGTGGTGTCTGCCATGAGCGGCGAAACCAACCGTTTGATCGATTTAGCACGCCAAATCAGCAGCCAACCTGACCCACGCGAATACGACCAAATGGTCTCAACGGGCGAACAAGTCTCTATCTCTTTACTTGCGATGGCGATTAAAGAGTTGGGGGTTGGCGCCCGTTCATTCACCGGTCGCCAAGTCGCCATTAAAACCGATAGTGCCCATAATAAAGCGCGTATCGAAAGCATCGATGATAAAAACATCCGTGAGCAACTAGATGCGGGCAACGTCGTTATCGTCGCAGGCTTCCAAGGTATCGATGAAGAAGGCAACGCGACGACATTAGGTCGCGGCGGCTCTGATACGACAGGTGTTGCCATTGCAGCAGCCTTGGGCGCTGATGAATGCCAAATCTATACCGATGTCGATGGTGTCTATACCACCGACCCACGCGTGACCTCAAAAGCCAAAAAACTTGAAAAGATTACCTTTGAAGAAATGCTTGAGATGGCCAGCCTTGGCTCCAAGATTTTACAGATTCGCTCAGTAGAGTTCGCTGGCAAATACGGCGTGCCTCTGCGCGTATTATCTAGCTTTGATGAAAACAACGATGGTAGCTTCGACCAAGACTTTCAAGACAATGTCGGCACCCTAATTACGATAGACGAAGGAGACAACATGGAACAGGCAATCATCTCAGGTATCGCTTTTAATCGCGACGAAGCAAAAATAGTCGTGCGCGGTGTGCCTGATCACCCTGGTATCGCCTCTGCCATCCTAAGCCCTATCGGTCGCGCCAATATCGAAATCGATATGATCGTCCAAAACCTATCGACCAACGGCACCACTGACTTCACCTTTACCGTCAACCGTACTGACATGGATAAAACCATGAAAGTGCTAGAAGATGAAGTAAAAGATGAGATTGGTGCCAAAGAGATATTGGCCAATAACGAAGTGGTTAAAGTGTCATTGGTCGGTGTTGGTATGCGCTCGCATGCTGGTGTTGCAAGCCTGATGTTCCAAACCTTGGCTGAAAATAACATCAATATCCAAATGATCTCGACCAGTGAAATCAAAGTGTCTGTACTTATCCAAGAGCAGCATTTAGAAAAAGCGGTCAAATCATTGCACACGGCCTTTGGGCTTGACCGTGAAGACGGTGACAGCAAAATTGCTGGGTTATAATATTTAATGGCTAGCGTTTATACATTGTAAGCATGAACACTTTAATAAAAACCAAAGCGGGTTGCATACTTGTTAAGCAAATAACGATTGATTATTTTTAGCAAATTTTAATTAAATAGAGTCTTATTAGGCTCTATTTTCTTTTATTACTATTGCTAAGGTAAGTATATACCTAATAGTTTTGTGAAAACCCGTGACAGTATCTGTTATGCCCCCTATAATGGGGCTTTCATTTGGGCTAAATGAATCTACCTATCATTACCGCTATTGGCACCACCTTAAGCATTGTTTTTATGATGAATACCTTGCTTATTTAGTGCTGCGGTGATGTCCTGTAATTGAGACGCAATCTGATGAGTAATAATCTGTTGATGCGACATAAGGAGTGTGACGCATGTTAATTTTGACACGCCGCGTGGGCGAAACGCTAATGATTGGCGACGAGGTCAGTGTGACTGTCCTAGGTGTCAAGGGCAATCAAGTACGAATCGGTGTGAATGCACCTAAAGATATTGCCGTACACCGTGAAGAGATTTATCAGCGTATCCAGCATGAGCGTACGGTACAGTCGCAAATGCAACATCTTGAACAAGGCAGCTTTGCGCCTTCATTCGATGATGAAGACTATTTCAATCGCTAAATGGTTCGCTTACTATCTAACTATCAATAATTATTGGGCATAAATTAAGCACCCTATTTTTGCTTTCTAATCTGCTCTGAGGTCATGTATTTATGAGTATCCGCCAATCAGATGTATCGGCTCTACTTAATGGTTTGAATAAAAAAGCCATTGGATTCAATGATGTCATCAGCTTTATTGATGATTTTTATCGCTATGCACCAGCGCCTTTTGTGAATGGCTTGATCCATAACGCTGCAGGCGAAAACGAAGGCAGCGCCAAGATTTTTGGTTTTGCTAAGCACCATGGCTTAAATCAATTAGACACCCTAAAGCTGTTCGGTGAGCATTATGCCAAGGTTCAAGCGACCCCAAAGGGTACGGACCATGCCAATATCCGCAATTTCTTACATTGGGGTTGGCAGGGGTTCTTAATGGAAAAAAATCCATTAACGCCGCGTCCAAGTGTTGATACCAGCGCGCTATAGTGATGTAGCTATGTAGTGATGCAATATTGATACATAAAAAAGCCACGCTATCATCATAGCGTGGCTTTTTTATATGCATTATTTTTTATCCAAAAACTTCGATGTTAATCTATTTATTGCGAAATTTGACTGGCTGCACCGCACCTTTAGGATTGGGCATATTGGGATAATGATGCTCGTGTTCGACATCACATTCAGCGCCCACAATAGAGCCATCGTCTTTTACAGGTTTATGGATATAACCGGTACGCTCGGCTGGCAGCAGATGCTCATGCTCCCAAACCATCACCGCTTGCATACAAGTTTCGCGCTGCTCAGGCGTGAGCTTACGACCATCTGGCCATTTACCTATCTCAATCGCCAAACGGAATTGATCGACCACTTCTGGGGTGACACTTGCTAATATCGTTTGTTTGTCCATCGTACCTACTCTCCACTACTATATTTTATATAAAAAGCCTTAGCGAACAGGCCTTTTATCATCGATGCGCTTATTCTTCTATAATATCATCATCAACATCCATACTGAATTCTTCGGCATGGACGTTCCAGTGTAACTTGGTGCGGCAGGCCTCATAAAAATCAAACCCAGGTGGATGTAACAAGGTCAGCTTATCAGGATGCTTGCGAATATACAGGCGTTGCTCTTGGTCGAGCGGTATACTGGGCTTGCCATCGGCGCTCACCTGCGGCTGGGTGCGATTGTCTTCATGGATACGAATACAAATCTCACTCGTCCCACTCACCACAATCGGGCGACTAGACAAGGTGTGCGGGTGCATCGGCACCAAACAAATCGCATCCATACTCGGGTGAATGATAGGACCACCGCCAGAGAGTGCATAAGCCGTCGAACCCGTTGGCGTTGCGACAATAAGCCCATCACTATGCTGGCGGTAAACATCATGACCGTCAATTTTCATCTGAAAATCAATCATGTGCACCGATTTACCCGCATGTAATACCACATCGTTAAGCGCCATGTCTTCGTGAATAATCTTGCGACCTTCACGAATCTCCATGGTGAGCAAAAACCTATGGTCTAACTGATAATCGCCCATCAATACTTGGCGTAATTTAAAGGCGGCTTCATCAGGCTTTACATCGGCCAAAAATCCCAAACGACCACGGTTGACCCCCAATACAGGGACACGGTAGCGTGCCAGTGCTTCAGCGGCATGCAAGATTGAGCCATCACCGCCTACTACGATGACCAAGTCACAAATCTCGCCAATTAAACTGCGCTTGACGATTTTGACGCGCTCAATCTCAGTCAGGTTTAACGTCGGTAAATTGGCCGTTTGTACATCCATAATCAATGTCAAATTCATATCATTGATGGTTTGGGCAATCTGCACCAAACTTTGGGTAACGCTACGTTTTCCCGCGCGGCCCATCAGACCGATACGCCTGAAAGCAGGATTTTTGATAGCGTGGAACAGCTCTGATTCATGTAAGTGCGGCAATCGGGCGGACTGCGCTGAGTTTTCCATAAAACGACTCGGCATAACGGTAAAGTACAGGGCAATGATAGCGAGAAAACAACGCTTAGACTAGCATGTTTATCAATTATCGTTGTTAACTGTCGTAATTGACCCCATATATCTTCTATCATACGCCACTTTTAGGCGTGTTTGTTTAGCTACTCACTATCGCACCCTATTTCTACATACATGAGCGAATCACCGGCGTAATAGTCGCTGAGAGCCTTGTATGCTGTCACGCAAACACAGTTGACAATAATAGCGGTTTTGCTAAAGTAGCTGGCATCTCAGTTATTTATATTTTATTAAGGACATTTTTATGGCCAATCCTATTGTCAGTCGTGCAGAGCTTGCCGTTGGCGGCGCGCCGATGACGGTTAAGGGCGTGATTCAAAAAACCAGTCTATTGCTTGGCTTATCGGCGATTACTGGTATTGGATTTTTCTTTTATGCGTTAATGGCAGGCCTATCACAAGGTTTTATCACCATGGCGGCTTTTGGTAGTATGTTTGCCGCCTTTGGTCTTGCTATTTTCATCACTTTTAAACCGCAAAAAGCCAAAACCTTTGCCGTACCTTATGCTTTATTAGAAGGTATCTTTTTAGGTGGCATCTCGCTATTCTTTATGCGCATGTACCCAAGCGTGCCAGTTACTGCGATGTGTGCGACCTTTGTCACCGCAGCCGTAATGCTAGGGCTATATCGCTCAGGTCTGGTTAAAGTGACTGAAAAATTCCGCTCAATCGTCACCTCAGCATTGATTGCTATCATGCTTGTTTATGTGGCGCAGTGGGTACTGTCTTTAGCTTTCGGTTCGAGCTTACCGTTCTTATTTGAAGGTGGCGCCATCGCTATCGGCTTTAGCTTATTCGTGATTGTTATCGCCTCTTTTACCCTGTTATTAGACTTTGATAATATTGATCGCGGTGTAGCGATGGGCGTATCTGAAGACTACGAATGGTTATTTAGTATTGGTATCCTTGCAACGTTAGTATGGATGTATATCGAATTTATGCGTCTGCTAAGCTATCTACAAGACTAAGCTAAATACTGTTTAGTGGTTATTTAAATAAAAAAACCGTCTTTTATAAAGGCGGTTTTTTTGTGGGTAATTTTCAGAAATTTATTTAAATGAGTTTAAGCTGGTTTAAATTAAGCACGCTTTAGGCGCAGGGCATTTAATACCACAAGTAACGAGCTTAATGACATACCAATCGCCGCAAGCCAAGGCGGCACATAGCCTAAAGCCGCCGGTATCAAGACACTACTATTATAAATAAGCGCCCAACGCAAGTTTTGCTTAATAATACGCTTGGTCTTATCAGCGATACGTTTCGCCGCAGTAATAGCTTCAATCTGACCATTTAGGATAATACTGTCACTCGATACTTGCGCTAAATCTGCCGCGCCCGCAATTGAGGTTGAAACATCGGCTGCGGCCAATACTGGCGCATCATTAATACCATCGCCGACCATTAATACAACCGCGCCTTTTGCTTGCAGCGCTTGAATATGATTGACTTTATCGGTTGGAGATAAACCGTTATAAGCGGCTTTCATGCCTAAGTCCTCAGCCATTATTAGCGCTTGCGGGCTTGGGTCACCGGTCAGCATGACCGGCTCAATACCAAGCTCTTTCAGCGTATCAAGCATCGATTTAGCACTATCACGCACCTTATCGTTAAAGTAAAAACAGGCCAGCGCTTGCCATGCATTTGACTGACTATCCTGACAAGACAATACCACGGCCGAGCTGGCTCGCTGTGCAACCAAATCAATGACTAAGTCATGATTATCACTATTCGCTTTATTCAAGGCAAAATCCACATGACCAATGCGATATAGCACCCCATCAATCATCGCTTCTACGCCGCCTGCCGGATAATATTGCAAGGCTTGCGTGGCTGGCAGGTGCAATTGATAAGCGGCGGTGAGCAGCGCATGAGCAATCGGATGGCGACTACCGACTTCAAGCGCGGCGGCAATCGCTAATAGCTTGTCCTTTTCGTCACTAGCATCATTTATGTCTGTTGCCACATTATTAGTAGCTATTAGCTCGATATTTAATAAATTGGGCTTACCGTAAGTGAGCGTACCGGTCTTATCAAACGCCACATGGGTAATCTCAGCAAGGGTTTGCAAAGTATGCCCACGTGTGGTTAAAAAGCCATAACTCGCCAATCGATTGGTCGCTACCGTCAGCGCAATCGGTGTTGCTAAGGACAACGCACAAGGACAGGTCGCCACCAAGACTGCAACCGTTGCCCAAATCGCTTGGCTTGGGTCAACGATATACCAACCGATAAATACCAAAGCTGACAATACTAAAATCCGTGCCACAAACCAACGCGCCAGCTTATCCGCTTGCTGGGCGAGTTTTGGTTTCTCGCTCATGGCACGGTTCATCAGCCTATCAATCAAACCTATCTGGCTGTCTTCTGGCAATGCCGTCACTAGCATCTCAAACGGCTGACTGTCATTTTGTGCGCCGCCAACGATATAATCGCCTTGGGTTTTGATGATTAAATCACCCTCACCTGTCAGTAAGCTTTGCGAAACGGTAGCGGTTGGGCTGAGCAAGATACCATCACTGATAATCTCAGAACCAGCCTCCACCATAATGATGTCACCCACTTGCAAGCTATGAGCGGTCACCATCTGTTTATCTTTTTGCTTGTTATTTAGCGTATGCTGCGTTTTTGAGAGACTGGCGGGCGTATTATTGGATTGCTGCCAGTCTTGAGCAATACGCAAGGTCAACTGCTGAATATTGGCATCCATGCTTTGCATAAAGTTGGGCATCGATTTTGCTACAGCGCTTGTGTCATTAACCGCTAAATTATTACTTGGATTAGCAACTTGTTCAGTGTCATTATCAGCAACGGTTTCATTAAGGGCATTTTGTTCTAGAAGCTGCAAGATACGCGCAGCTGCGTCTTTATCTTCGGCAATTTTTTGTACTAAGACAGGCTCGACCACCACCAAGTCATTGGCCATGGTGGCTGCTTTCAGGCGTGCATTATGCTCAATATAACGCCCAGCCAATAAGAAGAAAATAAACATACTGACCGAATCATAGTACGTCTCCCCTTGCCCCGTGACGGTAGCGTAAAGACTGGCAAAGAACGTCACCACTAAGGCAATACTAACCGGCACATCCATATTGACTTGACGGGCACGAATCGCTGACCATGCTGAAGTAAAAAACGGCACACCGGCATAAAAGAATACCGGCGTACTCACAAATAACGATACCCAACGTAGAAAGTCACGTTGGAAAATCAGCATGTCGCTATATTCACCAAAATAAATCGCGACCGCATACATCATCGCTTGCATCGAGCCGAGCGCAGCGATACCAAGACGCAATAGCATCTGACTGTTATGGCGTGCCAGCATAGCTTCATGGGTATCTTGCCGATAAGGCTTGGCTTCATAGCCAATCTCATTGATAACGCCCAAAATACGACTAATCGGCAGCTTGTCTTCGTTCCAAATCACCCGCATACGCTGATTGGTTAAATTCACCTGACATTGACTGATGCCATCTAGCTCATCTAAGCGCGATTCAATCAACCACGTACAAGCAGCACAGCGCAGATTATTGACCGACAGCTCGGCTACCGACATACCGTCTTGGGCATAAACAAATTGTGATTTTATCTCGTCGTGATCATAGGCTTCGAGGCGAGTCAGCTGGGTGGGCAAACTTGCCGTACGGTTAATCTCTGAGCGGTCAAGATAATATTGCTCAAGTCCCGCCTCGACAATACTTTGCGCGGCCAACTGACAGCCCATACAGCACATCTCACGCGACTGACCCAATATCTCAGCATGAAACGGCGGCTGCGGCACAGGATCACCGCAATGAAAACAGTGACCGGCAAGCGGCAGCACCAAACCCTCAGTAATTGAGTAGTCTTGATAATGACGGTTGCTGCTTGATGGTATTGACGAGGGAACACTGGACATAATCGCGCTTATTTCCTTTCGACAGGTTCACTTACAGCCGACTGGCCTTTAGTAAACTTATCATGATTAACTAGAATCAATCCCTATGTAAAAGAGCTGCTTAACAAGGCTGTTTTTTAACACAGTGTTTTGATACAGCTACTTTACATAGATATTGGCATGACTGGCATAAACAAAATACCGAACAAGAACGATAACGATAACTGCTCATTAATAGCATTAATAAAAAGCATCATAAAACAAATGGTGGGAAAAGTATGATGCCACTGCTTTCAATGATATAAGTGACGTAAATGGTAAATTGCTGGTTTGGCTAGTGCTTTTAATACAGCTTATATAGTTTATCCAATTCAAAAACGATACAGTAAAACTGGGATAAGTTTTTCGAAGCCTCTGTCGGCATCAGCACAGCAAGCGAGAAAAAGTTATCCCAGCAGAATCCGCCTACCAACCTATTGCTTTTGTTTATTATTGCTTTCATGTAATAGCAACTATATGGCATCAATACGCTCTATTAAAAGAGTCTAAAGCTTGCGTAAAAACCTATTAATATACCATTAAGTATTAAGATAACCATTATACTATAAGCAGGTGCGCTAAGCAGCATAACCCTTAGTCGCATATAGTCACGCCATCTCAATGTATCCAAACCCCGTATAACGAATCTCTAACGAACGCCCGATGAATGCGCGCGTTGACGATGATAGATTGAAAAAATTGTCAATTTGCGTCATTATGAGGCAGTTTTTTATCCCAGAATGGTGTGTCATCAGTGCAAAAATCTAATTCTAAGCAACCACAGTCCTCTAAGCCTGCTATCAATACGCTACCTTCACAGCAGCGCGGCATGGTGTTTAGTAGTATTTTATTAATTGTCATTATCGCCGGTATGGTGCTGTTGGCGCTGTATTTGGTCAAACTTGATCGCACCATTACCCACAAGTTTGAGGGTAAACGCTGGGATATTCCTGCCAAAGTTTATTCGCAGCCGCTAGAGCTATATCAAGGCGCGAACGTCGATACAGACACGATGAAAAAGTGGCTTGAGCTGCTTAATTATCAAAGCAACAAGTCTTATGATCGTACGGGTACTTATCATAAATCCGGCAATACTTACTTTATCCATACGCGCGGCTTTACTTATAGCGCCAATGATGTCGATAAAGAGCAAGTCATCAAAATGGCCATTGCTGGCAATAAGATTGAATCGGTACAAAGTACCCAGCCGGCCAAAACTGGCAT